>RFTA01000038.1 GCA_009923685.1 Actinomycetota bacterium | reverse complement strand
TCGCGACAATTCGCTCGAGGTAATCAAAGAAATTAAGTTTCCGCACTCGCTCGGCTTGCTCTATTCGGCCTTCACTAGTTTCACCGGCTTCAAAGTCAACTCGGGCGAATACAAAATGATGGGTCTCGCGCCGTATGGCGAACCAAAGTACGTCGACAAAATTCTCGACAACTTGATCGAAGTTTGCGACGACGGTAGTTTCAGATTGAACATGGATTATTTTGACTTTCCGGTCAGCAACCGCATGACAAGCCAGCGTTTCGCCAACCTTTTCGACGGGCCGGCGCGGCACCCCGAGTCAGAACTCACGCAACGCGAAATGGATCTTTCGCGCTCGATGCAAGAAGTCACCGAACTCGTTGTCGGTCGGCTTGCGCGATATGCACGCCAGTCAACTGGCATGAAAGACCTCTGTCTCGCGGGCGGGGTCGCGCTTAATTGCGTTGCCAACGGCAAACTCGTGCGCGACAAAGTATTCGACAACATATTTATTCAGCCAGCCGCTGGTGATGCCGGTGGCGCACTCGGTGCTGCGCTCGGCGTGTGGCACAAATATCTCGGCAAACCTCGCACTGCAAAAACTGGTGATGCGATGCGCGGTAGTTATCTTGGTCCAAAATTCACCGATGCTGAGGTCAGCAAGTTTCTCGACTCAGAACAAATTCGCTACACACAACTTTCGCGCCAAGAGCTAAACGAACGCGTTGCCGACTTGCTTAGTGACGGTGCTGTCGTCGGCTGGTTTCAAGGTCGTATGGAGTTCGGCCCGCGCGCACTCGGCAATCGCACGATCTTGGGCGACGCACGCCACCCCGACATGCAAAAAAAGATGAACCTCAAAATTAAATTTCGCGAAGGCTTTCGTCCGTTTGCGCCGGCTGTTCTCGCAGAAGACGTTTCAGACTGGTTCGATCTTGACACCTCGAGCCCATATATGTTGGTTGTCGCACCAGTCGCACAGCATCGTCGAAGCAAAGACCACGCCGACATGACGAAACTCTTCGGCATCGACAAACTCAATGTTGTGCGATCAGAGATTCCGGCTGTTACGCACGTCGACTTTTCGGCACGCGTGCAAACCGTGCATAAAGAAACAAACCCCGAGTTTCATGATCTGCTTAGCGTGTTCAAACAACGCCACAATTGCGCCGTGTTGCTCAACACTTCGTTCAATGTTCGTGGTGAGCCACCGGTTTGCACGCCGCAAGAGGCCTTCACATGTTTCATGCGCACCGATATGGACTACCTCGTCATCGGCTCGATGCTCTTAACGAAGTCTGAACAACCAGCGCTCGAACACGACTCAGATTGGCAGAAAGAGTTCGCTCTTGATTAAACGCAGTTTCGTTTTCATCGTGTGGTGCGGCATCGTCATCGCGGGCGTCGTGCGTCGCGTTTTTGGTCTTGGTCGCCTTACAAACAAAAGCAGTGCGCAAAGTTATTGGGTAGAAAAGTCTCGATTGCCGAAGGATCATTTTGAGCGGCAGCGTTAAAAAGTCTCGCGCCGCTGTCGAGCGCCGCAATCTGATAGTTCCGCAAATGCGTGACTACGACGAACTCGGCATGCGTCAAGAGTGGGTTCCACACCTGATGTATTTTCATCCCCGAAATGTTGCACTCAAATCAGTGACGACAGATGAGTTTGGTTTTCGAAATACAACCGGCTTTAAACCAGGTGCGCCGACGGCATTGTTGGTGGGTGGCAGCAGCGTGTTCGGCATCGGCTCGACCAGCGATGCGATGACGATTCCGAGTTTGTTGAATGCGACGACCAAATATAACTGGCTTAATTTCGGTGGTCGGGCGTTTAACTCGACACAAGAAGCAATTCTGGTGCATCTTTCAAACACGAAAAAGATCGACGGCCCGATTGTTGTGATGTCTGGCGCCAACAATCTGACTCGTTCACTAATGAGCGGCAGTTTTTCAAAAATGTTTGGTGCGTTTTTTCATCAAGGTTTGTTCGAATCACAAATGCGAAGCGCAGCAGTCGGCAATCGCGCGCTCGCTAGACAGTTGGTTGCTGGTTTGCGTGAGCGTTTTGGTGTAGGCAGAAAACTGCGTTCACAGCCTGTCTCGAACACGAGCGACTCAAAAGCCGAGTCATACAACGCGATGCTCACAGTTTTTGAGCGAGATTGCGAATATTTTCAGATGTTGGCCAAGCACAACTCGACTTCGGCGTCGTTTGTCTTGCAACCGTTTGCGCCATGGATTCAAAAGTCGTTGACCACTCAAGAAACTGAATTATTTAAACTCTTAGATCAAGAAGCCGAAGGTTTTTCGCGTGTGTTGAGCGAACTTGCCGAGCGCAAGCAGCAATACACGCAAGATCTACAAACTATTTGTGCGAGAACTGGCCTCAAATTCGTAGATCTGAACACGGCCCCCGAACTACAAAAACCCGAATGGCTTTTCGTAGACCGTGTGCACCTCACAGATGCTGGCTACTCGGTAGTTACCAAGTTGCTTGTGCGAGACTTAGCGCTGTGAAATTCTTTTCATCCTTAATAAGTTTTTTCAATCGTATTTTCAAACGCAGTTCTCGCGGCAACGGCCCGAACGGCAACGTCTCTGACGACAACTACCCGATGTTCTAGTTTGGGTTGCGGCGGGCAAGTGGGTTGGCGGCGAGAAACTCTGGTCGTAGTGGCGCGCCGGTTACTTCATCGTTGAAGTAAGTGCCTTTCTCTAGACGATCCATCGCGACATCAACATCGTTTAGGTCGAGTTCGATTGCCTCGACCATCTCGTTGTCTGCATTGTCAGCTGTCGTTTCTGGCATGACACGAGTGTAGGGTTCATGGCTATGAATAACGAACAATCATCGAAGTTTCCAGCCCTTGACGGTTCAGCACCGGTCACGAAAAGATTTGCCAGCATGCCCCCAATGGGCATCGATTCAACCAAGCGCTACAGCGCGACGCTCGAAACCACCCTCGGCACGATGGTCATAGCTCTTGACGCAGCAGCTGCGCCGTTGACTGTAAATAATTTCGTTTATCTCGCAGCACACCATTATTACGACGGAGTTATTTTTCATCGCATCATTAAAGGTTTCATGTGTCAAGGTGGCGACCCGGAGGGCAGTGGACGCGGCGGTCCTGGCTATAAGTTTGGCGACGAGTTGCCCAAGCCTGGCAAATATCAAATCGGCAGCGTGGCGATGGCAAATGCCGGCCCGAACACGAACGGCTCGCAATTTTTTATCGTCAGCGGCCCAAGTGGTGTTGGTCTGCCACCGCTTTATTCGTTGTTCGGTCAGGTCGTTAAAGGTCTTGATGTCGTCGAAGCGATGCAAAATGTCGCCACACGACCTGGCGACCGACCTGTCGAAGACGTCGTGATTAAGTCTGTGACGATCTCAGTCGCTGACTAGCGACAAAAACCCTCGGTTAACGACATTGGCAAAAGTTCGGTCGTCGCGACCCGACTCGTTGTCGATCGTAGATGCCCGAGCGCTCGCACTTGCGGGGCAAGGCTTCGACAAACCGCGCACGAAAACTAAATCAACAACTGCCGACGCAGTTGCGCTGATCAAGAAACTTGGCGTAGTTCAAATTGACTCGGTCAATGTGCTCGTGCGCAGCCAAGAATTGCCGCTGTTTTCGAGGCTTGGCGACCACGATCGCAATGCGATCCCTAAAGCAACTTCGCAGGGCAAAATTTTTGAATATTGGGGTCACGAAGCAGCACATTTGCCTGTCGAACTGCACCCCATATTTCGTTTCAAGATGCACGCCGCGCGTTCGGGCAAGTTGAAACACTGGGGCTTGACAAGTTTTTACGCCGAGAATAAAGCGTTCGTCAAGCAAATATTGAAACATGTTGAAGTTAATGGATCAACCTCTGCGCGAGAACTATCCACCCGCACCACTAAAAAATCGTCCTGGTGGGACTGGGACGAAGCGAAAACTGCACTCGAATATTTGTTTTTGACTGGTGAGTTGATGTCGTGTGGTCGCGGCAGTGACTTTGCGCGGGTCTACGACATTCCAGAGCGAGTGTTGCCAAGAAAGATTTTGCAAATGCCGACCCCGAGTGAAACCGAAGCACGCAAAGAGTTGCTGGTGCGTGCAATGCGTGCTCAAGGTGTGGCGACAATGCGTGATTTGGCTGATTATTACCGTCAAAAGCCGGCAGTCGTTAAGCCCTTGGTTAGCGAATTGGTTGATCAGGGCGTGTTGCGCGAAGTCTCGGTCGATGGTTGGCAAGACAAGGCGTATGTTCATCGAAATGCGAAGTTGCCGAAAGGACTATTTGCCACTGCACTACTCTCGCCGTTTGATTCACTCGTGTGGTGTCGACCCCGCAACGAGCGACTGTTTAACTTTCATTACCGCATTGAGATCTACACGCCCAAAGAAAAGCGAAAGTTTGGCTATTACGTGTTGCCGTTCATGATGAACGGCGAAATTGTGGGTCGCGTTGACTTAAAAGCCGACCGCGCCAACTCGAAGCTCTTGGTGCATAGCGTGCATACCGAATGCGGCGTAAAGCGCTCGACAATTAATGACGCGCTAAATAACGAACTCGGCGCAATGGCCGAATGGCTTGGGCTTGGTAGTAGTTGACAGAACGCCTGTCGGGGTGGATGGGTATTGTTAGGGCTATACCGCGCATAAATTCATACTTAGGGGTGATGGGACACTTTGACTCGCGACGATTGCGTCGCTTGATGGTTGGTCAGCATGTGCGCGGTTGGTTGAAGTGCGCGCATACAAACGGAGAGGTTACCCTCGCGCAACCGACGACTTTGATGCGTGGGTATGGGCGAATTCTGAAAATGCCGAGAAGATCGTTGAGTGTCTCACCGAATTTGGATTTGGCGACCTAAATCTTGCGGCTGACGACTTCACGATACCTGATCGCGTAGTGCAGCTTGGATACCCGCCATACCGAATCGACATCATCACTTCAATTAGTGGAGTCGAGTTCGATAGCGCCTGGGCGAACCGACTGATAGTTGATGTTGACGGGTTGAAGGTGCCGTTCATTGGTCGCGATGATTTGTTGACGAACAAGCGGGCGACTGGGCGACCAAAAGATCTCTTAGACGTCGACTATTTAACAGGCAGATAAATTCGCCGTCGAGCGGCACTGCCAGAGCGTTAGGTCGTTGCACACAGATATGGCATGAATCGAAATGTCGACGAACCCAGAGGTGCAACGCGGTATCAAACTGATACCATTACGAATATGGCGATGACATTAAGACTTTCAGAAAAAGAGCAACGGGCACTAAAGAAGCGAGCCGAGCGCGACGGTGTTTCAATGCAAGATGCTGCCCGTCGGGCGATTCGTGAATATCTCGACAACAGCGAGCACACCACGCGTGTCATTGATGCCGCGAAGCAGATCATGAAGGTTCACGCAGAAGCCATTGAGCAATTGGGTGGTTGACGACAAGATAAGTTATCTAACACTTGAAGACGTTCTGAGTTTGGCGGTAATTGCGGTCAATGGCGAGCCGTTAGTGCGCGATCTTGGCCTGCTTGGTTCGGCGATAGCGCGGCCGCGAACGACACTTTCAGGCGCAGATGTTTATCCAGATTTAATTTCGAAAGCCGCGG
>RFTA01000037.1 GCA_009923685.1 Actinomycetota bacterium | reverse complement strand
TTCGAGAAACTCGCTACCAATGCCCATTTGTGCGGCGATGTCAGTTAGCGGCTTTGCCGTTGCTTTACGCGCAATCTCAAGATCCGATGGAAACCCCATTACTCCCCTTTTGTTCAGCTCTTATAAAAAATAATGCGACTCTCTACTCTACAGACCGCGCTTGAAGCAGTGGCAAACTGCCGTCGGTCGCTAAAGTTAAATTCATGGCCAAGCACAAATTCGACCCCTACATGCGCATCACCGAGCCAATGGTTCGTGACAACGGCGAGTTAAGGGTCGCAACTTGGCAAGAAGCCCTTTCACGAGCGGCAAAAGGTCTCGCCGCAACTCGAGATGCATTTTCGCCTTCGGCAGTCGGTTTCTTTTCATGTTCAAAGTCGACAAACGAAATGAACTTCATCGCGCAAAAGTTCGCTCGTGCAGTCATCGGCACGAACAACATCGATTCATGTAATCGAACTTGACACGCACCATCGGTGGTCGGTCTGGCCACCGTTTTTGGAGCAGGCGGAAGGTTTAGCAAACCAAGAATTCATCGAGGGCAGCACGACAAATTTCGAAACTTATGCAAAGTCGGTCGAACCATGGACTCTCGAAGTTGGCAGCAAAGTTACTGGTGTGCCTGCTGATGCGATTCGCGAACTCGCCCACGCGTATGCGCGTGCCGGAAGCGCACAGTTGTGTTGGACTCTCGGCATAACCGAACATCACAACGGTGTCGACAATGTTCTCGGTCTAATCAATCTTTCTTTGCTGTGCGGCCATGTTGGTCGCACCGGTGCCGGCCTAAGCCCACTTCGTGGCCAAAACAATGTTCAAGGTGGTGGCGACATGGGCGCCCTGCCAAACAAATTGCCCGGCTTTCAGGATGTTGAAGATGATCTTGCCCGCGAAAAGTTCAACAAAAAGTGGGGCTGTGCGATTCCGCCAAAAAACGGTTGGAATCTCACACAGATGTTTGAAGCGATGGAGCGAAAAGAACTTCGCGCAGTTTTTGTAATTGGCGAGAACCCCGCCCAGTCAGAAGCTGATGGTGCACACGCCACACACCTGCTCGAAAATCTTGACTTTTTGGTTGTGCAAGATATCTTCATGACTAAAACCGCCGAACTTGCCGATGTCGTTTTGCCAGGCTCGGCATCTTGGTGCGAAAGCGACGGCACGGTTACCAATTCAGAGCGCAGAGTGCAACGCGTTCGCAAGGCAATCAATTCACCTGGCAACGCCCATGATGACATTCAAATCATTCTCGACCTTGCTCGTGAGATGGGCCATGACTGGCAATATTCTTCGAGCGAAGAAATCTGGGACGAACTTCGCAGTCTTTCACCGATGCACGCCGGCATGTCATACAAGCGTCTTGCTGAACTCGGCGGCATTCAGTGGCCGTGCTATAGCGAAGACAAACTCGAACCAAGTTTTTTGCACGGTCGCCTGTGGGATAAAGACCCGGCGAAACGAGGTCGCCTCGCGCCGTTCAGTGTCGTCATCGACGAACCACCAGTCGAAGCAACATCACCAGAGTTTCCGCTGCGCCTGACCACTGGCCGTCGCCTCGACTCGTATAACACAGGTGTTCAAACACGCGGCTTCGACAGCCCGTTGCGATTCGGCGAAACGATCGACGTCTCGCCAGAAGATGCAGCAAAACTATCGGTCCGTGACGCAGAAATTGTTCGCGTCAGTTCATTGCGCGGCTCGCTAGAGGTACCGGTTCGAATTGACAAGAGCCTGCGCCCAGGTCTCGTTTTCATGACGATGCACTTTCCAGATCAAGTAAACACAAACTTGATCACCATCGATGCAACAGACCCAAAGTCGGGCACCGCCGAATTCAAAGCCGCAGCAGTAAAAATCGAACGCATTAAAGAGCGGGTGCCCGTCGCGGGCGAATAGTTTTCGCTAGCGCTTTGGCACAATGACTCGTTAGTGCTCGGGCACTATTACTTGTTAGTGCTCTGGCACTAATACAAACTTGCCGAAGTGTTTTTTCTCTAGAAACTCGGTTTGGGCTTTCACAATATCTTGAAGTGCGAATGTGTTGGCGACGAGTGGCACAATTTTGTTGCCCTCGATGTAAGCAACAAGATTTTTGAACACGGGCTCATCCCAAGCAGTGCAACCAATCAGGTTTAGATCTTTCAAATAAAAAGTACGTAAGTCGAAATTCACGATCGGCCCACCTATCGCACCAGAAGACACGTATCGCCCACCGCGACGCATAACTTGCAGCATCGACTCGAAATCTTTGCCGCCGACGTTGTCTACGACGACGTCGACCGTCTCTTGCCCCAAAGCTTCAGCGACATCTTTGCCACGCTCGATCACTGCGTCTGCGCCGACCTCAAAAGCACGATCGGCCTTGTCTGCGCCAACTATTGCCGTAACGTGCGCACCACGAAGTTTTGCCAACTGCACCGCTGCCGAACCGACACCGCCCGAGGCGCCCGCGATCAAAACATGATCGTTTGATGAAACCTTGGCGCGCAGCAACATATTTTCTGCCGAGCCATAACTGCACGGAATCGAACCAAGTTCGATATTGCTCCAATTCGAATCAATGACAAATGCTTCTGATGTCGGCACTTTTACAAATTGGGCGAATGCGCCGTCAAAGTCGGAGCCCATCCAAATATTGCGCATCGAGTCAAAACCATCGGGACGCATACAGGGCCGCACCAACACGCGTTTGCCTAACAATGGCGAATTCGCGTTTTCAGCGACTTCTACGACTACTCCGCAACAGTCTGTGCCCTGAATAAGTGGAAACGGCGTTGCAAGATCCCATCCGCCATCGGCTTTTTGAATTTCGGCCAGTTCACCGTCATAAGCAACTGAGTTAGTCGACACCTTTATCGAATCTGAATACCAACCGACTCGAGTATTGATCTCTGTATTGTTAACACCCGCCGCCAAAACTCTTCCACGTAGTGGCGCAACTCGATGCAATGAGTAACGACCTTTGAAGATTTGCAAATCTCCTGGCTCAAGGCGCACCGTCTTGATCATTGACTTGTCGCCATCAAGTATCCGCTCGACTTTTTCATAATTTTCGTCAGTCAACGAGCGCACCATCGGGCTGTATTCAAACTCGCCACCAGATTCTGCGTTTTGAATCGCCAACGTCACGGTGAAATTGTTGGTATCAAAATGCCATGGAAACCCACCGCCCTCTTCTGCGAGGTTCACGACTACGTCAGCCAACGGGTCGGCGTATGGAAAAAACTTGTCCTCTTGTAAAACTTCTTTGATGAACGGCGAGAATGCCGGCCATTCGAATAGCGCGCGCAAGATACTGTCAGCGCCAAGATTGTCGGCTGGAACGAATGCGTTAGACCGATCGTAAAACCGGCGGAGCGGATGCGAACTTGCAAGGTCTTCACGGTCGGGCAAAAAGTATGGGTTTGTTCTGGTGAAGTTTCTGTGGCCGAATTTCTCAACTTTGTCGCACTCGGCAACCAATTCAGCGATCTTCTCAGCCCGAATAAAACCTTTGAGAACAGCGCAACCATCGGCATTGATCAGAGCCTGTGCGCTTGTGAGCAGTTCACGGCGCTCTTGACAGTCGCGTTCTATTGGATATCGATCAAGATCTACAAAATCGGCTGCAGCAACGAAAGTATCTCTCATTGGTTTTCACTCATATATATGTATCCAATAATAGACAAGTCGCCGTCTTGGTGATTTAAGTCGTAAAGTCAATGAAGCAATGGATCTCAAAATCGCATCAGGCTCGGCTAACGCCGAAGAACGCATTGCAGTTGACTCACTGCTTGGTGCGCCATCTGAAACGTCACATGGCGCAAAACGCGACGAAACAGGTTTGCGGGTCGCACATGGCGGCGAAAGTCTCCGCCAACTTCGCCACCTACTTCTACCCACTCTTCACAGCGTCAATGATCGCGTCGGCTATATCAGTCGTGGTGCGATCAACTACATCTCGCAACGCCTCGACATTGCGCCCGCCGAAATTTATGGTGTTGCCACTTTTTACGCGTTATTTGACACCAATGAAAGACCTGCGCGCCAGGTTCATGTGTGTATCGATCTCGCATGTCGCGCCGCTTCAGGATGTACAGAAGAAACCTTGCCAGAAGGTGCAATTGCGTCACCGTGTCTTGGCACGTGTGAGCGCGCACCTTCAGTTCTCGTCATTGAAACTGGCGTCACGGTGCGTCAAGAAGTTCTTGCGCCAGCGACTAAAACTCAAATTACAGAACTTGTCGCCGGAAAATCTGCACCAGCCGAACAGTCAATTGCGCAAGCTGCACCACAGACACCAGACCCGTCACTCGTTCTGCTCTCTCGAATCGGTGTTGTTGACCCATTTAGCATCGACGACTACGTCGCACACAGTGGCTTCACCGCTTTGCGCAAAGCATTCGCAATTGGTGCCGAAAAGGTAATCGATGAAGTTACGGCATCTGGCTTGGTTGGTCGTGGCGGTGCGGCGTTTCCAACGGGCAGAAAGTGGGCCGCAGTTGCGTCTCAACCAGTAAAAACCCGCTATCTGATTTGCAACGCCGACGAATCTGAACCCGGCACATTCAAAGATCGAGTTTTGCTTGAAGGCGACCCGTTCGCTTTGATCGAATCAATGACGATCGCCGCATTCGCAACGGGATCTCAACATGGATATATCTACCTTCGTGGTGAGTATCCCCGCGCACTCAAGAACTTAACCAATGCCATTGAATTCGCGCGAAGCAAAAATTATCTTGGCGACAACATTCTCAACTCGGGATTTAATTTCGACATCACGATTTTTAGAGGCGCGGGCGCCTACATCTGTGGTGAAGAAACTGCAATCTTCAATTCGATAGAGGGCTATCGCGGTGAACCACGCAACAAGCCACCGTTCCCCGTCGAAGTTGGTCTATTTGGCAAACCAACGGTCGTCAACAATGTTGAAACCCTGATCAATGTGTTGCCTATCATCAACAACTCGGGCGAAAAATACGCCTCATGGGGCTCAACGGGCTCGAAAGGCAAAAAACTTTTCTGCGTTTCTGGAGCTGTTAAGAAACCAGGTGTTTACGAAGTCACATTCGGTGTCACATTGCGCCAGTTAATCGATCTTGCGGGTGGCCTCAAGTCGGGTTCGCAAATACAGGCAGTGTTATTGGGGGGCGCTGCGGGCGGTTTTGTTGGTCCGCAAGATCTCGATCTCGAACTCACACTCGAAGCGGCACGTGCCGCTGGTTCAACTCTTGGTTCAGGCGTGGTGATGGTGCTTGATCAAACCGTAGATATGGTCGATCAACTACAACGCATCGCGGCATTTTTTCGCGACGAGTCATGCGGTCAGTGCGTGCCATGTCGAGTCGGCACAGTTCGTCAACAAGAGGCGCTCGCCCGTTTGGTCAAGTCATCAGGCTCAGAAAATGCCTCAATTGACCTTCAGCTTTTGCGCGACCTCGGTCAAGTAATGCGCGACGCCAGCATTTGCGGTCTCGGTCAAACGGCACACAATGCCATCGACTCTGCCCTCACCCGACTTAAGGTGTTTTCAGCATGAGCACACAAGTGACAACCGGTCTTCGGGTTCGCAAAAGCGTCGAACTAACGATTGACGGCAAAAAAGTTACTGCACCCGAAGGCTCTACACTTCTCGATGCTTGCCGAGCTTCTGGCAAAGAAATTCCGACACTTTGTTTTGGTGACACGATCACGCCAAAAAATGCATGTCGCGTCTGCATGGTCGAACTCGAGGGCTCACGTACTTTGGTGCCGAGTTGTTCTCGCAAAGTTGAAGCGGGCATGGTTGTCAAAACCGACACCGA
>RFTA01000036.1 GCA_009923685.1 Actinomycetota bacterium | reverse complement strand
GAAACACGGTGTTCACATCGCGCTTGTAAGGCGGCACGCCTTGAACATATTCGCCGCTGATGCGCACAAAACCCTCGTCTGGTTGCTCAAACCCGGCCAACATTCTTAAGGTGGTCGTTTTGCCGCAACCGCTCGGCCCAAGCAATGACAAAAATTCGCCCGACTTAATTTCAAGATTCAACGAATCAACTGCGACTACATCGCCATATCGCTTCGTGACATTGACGAGTTCAACAGAACCTCGTTCGCTACCCATCGATCTCGCCCATGAATATGATCACCGGTTCAAAACCCCCACACACAATTCGCTTGCTTGAATTCAAGCATTACATATTTCTACTAGATTTGAGCACATGACGAGCCCGGCAATCAAAACGCTGGGTGTTCCTAAAGAGACAAAAACCTCCGAAGGACGAGTTGCCCTCACACCAGACGGCGTCCGCGAACTAGAGCGGCTGGGGGTTGAAGTTTTTGTCGAGACAGCTGCGGGTATCGGTGCGTCAATCGAAGACCGCCAATACGAAGCGGCGGGCGCCACGATCGTGCCAACTGCGGCCGACGCGTGGTCACAACAGATGGTCGTAAAGGTTAAAGAACCGACCGTCAAAGAGTTCGACTTCTTGCGCAAAGATCTGACGCTTTTCACTTATCTTCACCTCGCCGCTTACCCTAAGGTCGCCGAAGCGCTTCTCAAAAACAAGACAACATCAATCGCTTACGAAACAGTTCAAGAGACAGACGGCTCTCTACCTCTGCTTGCGCCAATGAGCGAGATCGCCGGTCGCATCGCCACTCAAGTCGGCGCATTTTATTTGCAGAGCCCAAACGGTGGTCGTGGTGTGCTCATGGGTGGCGCACCCGGCGTGCATCCTGCAAAAGTTTTGGTCATCGGCGCCGGCAATGTCGGTTGGAACTCGGCTTGGATCGCCGGTGGCATGGAGGCCGAAGTCGTGCTACTTGACAAGAACCTTGATCGCTTGCGATTCATCGATCAAATTATTCGCTCGCGAATCACAACGATCGCCTCGAACCGTGGCGCGATCGAGCGTTACATTGCTCAAGCCGATCTTGTGATCGGCGCAGTGCTCGTCGCTGGTGCCCGAGCACCAATCGTCGTCTCAGAAGACATGGTCAAAACGATGAAGCGTGGTTCGGTGATTGTCGATGTTGCAGTAGACCAAGGTGGCTGCATCGAAACAATCCACGAAACAACCCACAAAGAACCCGTTTACGAAAAGCATGGGGTGCTGCACTACGCCGTCGGCAACATGCCCGGTGCGGTGCCCCACACGAGCACCTATGCGCTAACAAATGCGACATTGCCTTATCTTCTTGAAGTCGCCAAACTGGGCACGCAACAAGCGGCACAACATGATTCACGGTTGAAACTCGGCGTCAACACGGTCAACGGCGAAATAACGAATCTTGCGGCAGCGACCGCGCTCAATAAATCTGCGGTCGACTGTTTAAAAGTTTTTAAAAACTAGTCGCAGCAACTATCGCGCCAACCACAACCCGAACATTTACGTCCACACTTCAATTATTGCACTAGCGTGAAAGCGGTTCGCGCATGACAGATACGACTGACTCCTCAACTCCGATCAGCCGTCGCAATCGCAAATATAAATCAGGCAGCGCTCGAGCGGCATTTCAATCGCGTGATTTCAGGCGAATCTGGTTCGGTTCTTTCGCCTCGAACATCGGCACCTGGATTCAAAATGTGGTGCTTCCTGTCTATATATATGGTCGAACTGGTCGAGCGTCGTTCGTTGCCGTGGTCATTTTCGCCCAACTTGGCCCGATTCTGCTGTTGTCGATACCTGGTGGCGTTCTCGCCGACCGTATCGATCGCAAAAAATTCTTGGTGTCAATGCAGACTCTGCAACTTTCATGCTCGCTCTTGTTGGCTTTTTTCGCCGCCAACAACGTCGCGATCTGGCTGATTTTCGCCGCTCAACTCGGTGTCGGCATCGGCAATGCGCTTCAAATTCCGGCATGGTCGGCAATGCTCACTTCACTGGTTCCACCTAAAGACATCGCCGGCGCAATCTCGCTCAATTCGACGGTGATCAATGGCGCTCGAGTAATCGGACCAATCATCGTCGCCGTACTTTCACAATGGAGCGTGACGACCGCACAATTTTTTGCGATCAATGCTGCAACTTATTTATTTGTCATTTTTGCGCTCGTCAGCGTGCGCATACCCGACATTGCCCGAGATACGACAGCCGGTTGGCGTCGATTTACATTCGCTTTCAAGATCGCCCGCGAACGCATCGTCGTTTCGCGACTCGTGTTGACGCTCGCATCTTTTTCGCTGCTCTCGTTGCCCTATGTCGGCTTGTTTCCTGCAGTCGCCAAACTTAATTTTGGTATTGACTCTCAGAGTTCGACATATAACTGGCTCTATGCAACATGGGGTCTTGGCGCATGTCTCGGTGGGCTGAGCGTCTCAACAATCTTTGTCGAGATCGACAATCGCCGACTCATTCGCATCGGGTTCGCCAGTTTCAGTTTCAGCATGATGGCATTCGCACTCGCCCCCAATGTCGATCTCGCTTTTATTTCGGTGTTCTTTCTCGGCGCCGCTTATTTCTTCACCACGACTTCAATGCAGACTGTTTTGGCCTCGGGGCTCGCACCAGAAATTCGAGCACGCGTCATGGCTCTCTGGTTCATGGCATTTGGCGGCACGGTGCCAATCGGCAATTTGATTTTCGGTCCGATGATCGACCGCTACGGTTCACAATGGTTGTTGATCATGGGGTCACTTTGGGCGGCGGTGTTGTGGTGGTGGTGCGACATTGAGCGCATCGAACGCACCCGAGATCTAAAAGAATTCGTGCTTTAAAAATTTAGAGTCCGTCGCAAAGACGAACAAGACCGGTCACTTTTGAGCCCTTGACGAGTGCCGCATCGTCACTATCAAGTTGCGCAAGTCGCGTTCTTGCTTGTTCAAAACTTAAGGCCGCAACGCCATAAAGATCGGTGTTCACGGCAACGAACTCGAACCCCAAACCCTCGGCAAACTCGCGAATAGCCAAATGCTCCTTCGCCGGCTCAGAAAGTTCGGCCATCAACCCACAAAATACAATTTTTCGCCGAGCCGAAACATTCGCCAGTGTTTCAAGCGCTGCACGCATCGAGGTTGGGTTCGCATTGTACGAATCATCGATCACGGTCGAACCGTTTTGCAATGTGCGCATCTGCATTCGCGATTCAGAAACACTTGCACCCGCAACCGCCGCTGCTGCCAGTCTCAAATCGACGCCAAGCACGCCAGCCGTACACAACGCCGCCAATGCGTTGTGTGCCATGTGTCGTCCGGCAACTTTCATTTTCAATTCAACTTCACCCCAAGGCGACGCAACGTTTGCAGTCGCGCGACCTTGGTCATCAATGGTGCACGATGTCATTCGCACATCGGCATAAGAATCTGCGCCATAGCTCAATACTGTTGCCGTTGTTGCGGCTCTCATTGCCCATACGCGCTCATCATCACGATTCAAAATTGCCGTGCCCGTTTTGGGTAGCGCCTCAATCAATTCACGCTTAGCACGAGCAACACCGTCGATCGAACCAACACGCTCTGTATGGGCGTTCGCCACTGCTGTAACTACGCCGATTTGTGGATCAGCCACCGCGCACAATTTGGCGATCTCGCCAAACCCACGCATTCCCATTTCAAGCACCAAAACCTGCGTCTCGTCTGGCGCATTCAATATCGTCGTGGGCAAGCCAAAGTCGTTGTTGAACGAGCGTTCATTTGCGTGGGTCTTGAACGCCACACTCAGCCCGCTTGCGATCAGATCTTTCGTCGAAGTTTTACCGACCGAGCCAGTCACTGCAACGACACGCTGCTGCAATTGCTCATCAAGTCTCACGCGACCCCAAGTGCCCAACATTTGCAAAGCCACAACTGTGTCGTCAACCTTGATTGCAGTGCGACCTTGCGCTTCGCGTGAAGTTAAATATGCTCCAGCGCCACCCTTGAGCGCATCACCTATAAATTCATGACCGTCACGCTTGTCAATAATCGGCACGAACAGTTGCCCAGGTGAAATAGTTCGCGAATCAAATGAGACACCAGACAAGTGAGCGTTGGACCCAACAAGTTCGCCGGCTACCGCGCGTGCAACATCTGCTGCCATGAAGCGCATACGCCTCAAAGCCTAACTGCGAATGCGCCATGCGCCTGATTAGCGCCGTGTTGCGAGTACCGTAAAGACGAATGATTAGCGAAAATCGCAAGTCAAAAACACATGTAGTTGTTTTATTTGGCGGCGAATCTGCCGAGCACGATGTCAGTTGCGTTACTGCTGCTCATGTTCTTCGCGCTCTTGATCCGCAGAAATACGATGTCTCGACGGTCGGCATTACACGCGAGGGCAATTGGGTGCAGGCTGAACTGCCACAATCTAAAAATGTCAAGGCGCTCAGTGCAAGCGGTGCAGCAACAACTGCAAATTTAGTTTTTCAAGCCACTCAAAGTTCGACTTCGACAGTTGTTATCCCGTTGTTGCACGGCCCGATGGGTGAAGATGGCACCGTTCAAGGTCTGCTCGAACTCGCCCATGTGGCATACGTCGGCTCAGGCGTGCTTGGCAGTGCCATCGCAATGGATAAATCAGTCGCCAAACAAATCATGGCCGCGAACAACATCGCCCAACAAAAATTTTTGACTGTACGCGCGACCGACGACCCCGTCTCGGCGATCGACCGAGCAATAGTTGAGCTTGGTTTACCATTGTTCGTTAAACCCGCGAACATGGGTTCATCGATTGGCGTGAGCAAGGCAAAAACCCGACAAGATTCGCTCATGGCTCTGGCCAAAGCGTTCGAATACGACGAGTGGGTGCTCGTCGAAGAAGCCGTGACCGGACGCGAAATTGAAGTCGCCGTTCTCGGCAACGAGTCACCACGAGCATCGGTGCCAGGCGAAATCGTGCCAAGTCACGAGTTCTACGATTACGACGACAAATATATTGGCCATGGCGCGCAGCTTTTGGTGCCCGCACCTCTCTCTGCAACCGAGGTGGCCGAAGTGCAACAACTAGCGATTCAGATTTATCGCACTTTGCGCAGCGACGGAATGGCGCGAGTCGACTTTTTTTACGAAGTGGGCAAACGTGGGTTTTTATGCAACGAGATAAACACGATTCCTGGTTTCACGCCAATTTCAATGTATCCAAAACTTTGGCAGGCTTCAGGCGTGAGTTACCCAGAGTTGCTCGACGAGTTGATTGATCTCGCAATCGCGCGACACGCCAAGCGTCGACGCAACACATCGCGCTAGCTCGCGTCAGCTCGCGCTAGCTAGTCGCTAGTCACGAACCCGCAGGCGGAATATTTATTTTCATTCCTGCGTACAAAAACACGTCGATGCTCGACCACTGATTTGCTGCCAAGAGCGACGGCATCGACACACAGAATTTTTTCATGATCACATACAAAG
This sequence comes from Actinomycetota bacterium, assembly GCA_009923685.1. Classification (GTDB taxonomy): domain Bacteria; phylum Actinomycetota; class Acidimicrobiia; order Acidimicrobiales; family Ilumatobacteraceae; genus BACL27. The sequence continues at coordinate 339 of RFTA01000036.1, read as the reverse complement.
AGTCGCCCTGTGCAACTTCATAGACACCTTCGGGTCGATTGCCACAACCAGGTTTGCCGACCGGGCTCGCAGTCGTCGTCTGCTGAACATTCGTCGACACAACTTGCGCCGAAGGTGGAATTCGCAATTTGCGACCAGGATACGGAAACTGCGTCGCTGCAACGAGACCGTTCCATGCCAACAGTTCGGTGACGGTGATACCAAAAAGTGTCGCAACCTTGATTGGCGAGTCGCCCGCTTGCACTATGTATTCTTGCTCGACACCGATCGCGCCCGGGGGCAAAGTCGTTGTGGTATTCGGCAAAGTTGTCTGCACGGGCGGAATCGTCGCAAAGTCTG
>RFTA01000035.1 GCA_009923685.1 Actinomycetota bacterium | reverse complement strand
TTGAACAACGGGCGAGTGAACTTGATGCACAACGTAAACAGGCTCTCGTCGATCTCGCCAAGGCCGAAAAAGCAGTGGGCACAAAACGTCGAGCGGCAGCGCCAAAACTAGCCGGCGCAGTCGAAGGTCATTTGAAAACACTCGCGATGAACAATGCATCGCTTGCAATAACTGTCGGCGACGACCCGGGCGACGATGTCGTGGTGTTGCTGTCGGCAAACCCAGGTTCGCCCTTGTTGCCACTGACGAAAGTTGCGTCTGGTGGTGAATTGGCCCGAACCATGCTGGCACTTCGCCTCGTTTTGACACAAGCCCCTGGCACGCTCGTTTTTGACGAGGTCGACGCCGGCATCGGTGGCACGGCAGCCGTGGCTGTTGCCAAGGCACTCGCCGATTTGGGGCAACGCCATCAAGTCTTGGTCGTGACGCATTTGGCCCAAGTTGCGGCCGCTGCGCAAACGCAAATAAACGTCACCAAGACGGTGCGAGCAAAGCAGACATTCGCGACGGCTGCCATGATTTCGGGCGACGAACGAGTCGGCGAGATCGCAAGAATGCTGTCGGGTGGAGTGGCTCAAGACTCTGCGATCGAGCACGCCCGAGAATTGCTAGCCGCTTCGGGTTCGAAGAAACGGCGGGTCTGACTTTTCGGATATGCTTATCTTCCGTCATAGTCACCGTGGTTCAACCACGCTTAGTTAAAAAAGACGGGAGCCCGAAGTGCCAAAGCACGTGTTCGTAACGGGCGGTGTCGCCAGCGGTCTAGGCAAAGGTTTGACTGCAAGTTCGCTGGGTCGTCTATTGAAAATGCGCGGATTGCGTGTGACGATGCAAAAACTTGACCCTTATATAAATGTTGACCCAGGCACGATGAACCCGTTCGAACACGGCGAAGTTTTTGTAACCGACGATGGTGGCGAAACCGATCTTGACTTGGGCCACTATGAGCGCTTCATCGATGAACCATTGACTCGTGCGTCAAATGCGACAACGGGTTCGATTTATCAATCGGTATTGGCCGCCGAAAGACGCGGCGATTATCTCGGTCGAACCGTTCAAGTGATTCCGCATGTGACCGACGAGATTAAGCGTCGCATTCGCCGACTTGTTAATGACGAAGTCGATGTTGTGATCACTGAAGTTGGTGGCACGGTTGGCGACATCGAGATTTTGCCGTTTCTTGAAGCGATTCGCCAATTCAGAAACGAAGTTGGTCGAGACAACGTTTGTTATGTGCATGTAACTTTGGTGCCATTTATCGGCCCGAGTGGCGAACAGAAATCAAAGCCAACACAACACAGCGTCACCGAATTGCGCAGTCGTGGTATTCAGCCCGACGTCATCGTTTGCCGTAGTGACGAGCCTCTGAGTGATTCATTGAAGCGAAAAATATCTAGCCAATGCGATGTTGACAATCGTGCTGTGATAAATGCCGTAGACGTCAAAAACATTTATGAACTGCCTTTGATATTTCATGATGAAGGTTTCGACACAGTGATTTGTGATGTGTTGCGAATCGATGCGCCGATTGAATTGTCGCATTGGCGCCAACTCGTTTCGCGAATTGAATCGTCGGTGTCGCCGGTGCGCATCGGCTTGATTGGTAAATATGTCGATCTTCATGATGCGTATCTATCGGTTATCGAAAGTTTGAAGCACGCCGGGTTTCATCACGGCGCTCAGATTGAAGTTGTCTGGATTCAGGCAGAAGATGTCGAGGGCTTGTTGGCCGACGAGGCGATAGGTTCGCTTGATGGCATCGTGATTCCGGGTGGGTTTGGTCCACGTGGCATCGAGGGCAAAATTCGAGCCGCCGAATATGCTCGCGAAAACCAAGTGCCGTGTCTTGGTTTGTGTCTGGGCATGCAAGTAATGACGGTCGAATTTGCTCGAAATGTCGTTGGTCTGACCGACGCCAATTCGACCGAGTTCAATGCGGCGACTCCACATCCCGTAATCGATCTGATGAACGACCAACGCGAGGTGACCGATAAGGGCGGCACGATGCGATTGGGTGCGTACTATGCGGTTCTCACGCCGGGTACAAAAGTTGCCAATGCGTATGGCGAACCAGTCGTCAGCGAGCGACATCGCCATCGCTATGAATTCAATTCAAATTATCGCGGCCGCATCGAAGAAGCAGGTTTGCTATGCAGTGGCACTTCACCTGACAAACGCCTCGTTGAGTTTGTTGAACTCGAGAATCATCCATTTTGGGTCGGCACACAAGCGCACCCCGAGTTCAAGAGTCGACCTGATCGTCCACATCCACTGTTTCGCGAATTGATCGGCGCAGCTCTGAAATATCGCACGACTCGACTCGCCCAGTTACCGATCGAAGTCAAAGACGCATCGTCGAAATCTGTCGCAAGATAAATAGCTCGGTGGGTGTGTCGTCGTGACGGCAAACTTCAAACTAACCAAACAAAAAACCGTGCACCAATGGGCGGCATGGTCGCTGGTGCAGGGTGACTTCACAGACCCGCGCGGCGAAAAATTCGTTCGCACGTATGTTGATTCGCCTGGCGCCGTTGGGGTCGTGGCGCTTATCGGTGACGTTGGTTCACGCCGCGTAGTGCTTGTACGTCAATATCGTCCACCTTTTGACGCCCAAACTCTTGAAGTGCCTGCAGGCATGCGCGACCAAGAAGGCGAAGACCCTGAATTGACCGCTCGTCGCGAACTTGAAGAAGAGGCCGGATTCTCCGCAGGGGCGATGTTTAATCTTGGCAGCCATGAGTCGGCGCCTGGTATCAGCAATTCTGTGGTGCACATGTTTGTTGCTGTAGATCTGGTGTCGACGAAAGTTGATCGTCACGGCCCAGAAGAGCAATTCATGACCATCGAGACACCAATGTTTAGTGACGCACTAGAAATGATCAAAACTGGTGAAATTTCTGATGGAAAATCTGTGATCGGTTTGCTGCTCGTCGCGCAAAATTTCAGACACCTACTTTGACGAGATAGTCGATAAATGGCTGCTGATTCGCTTGAAACGTTTATGACGTGGATGCGCGTCGAGCAAGGTCGATCGTTGAATACTTTGGTTGCATATCGTCGCGACATTGATAGCTATGTCACATGGTTGACAGCACAAAAAGCCAACGTGATGAATGCGACAACGCAACATCTAGAGCGATTCTTGGCTTATCTGCGAGCTTCAGGCAAAGCCCCAAAATCTGTGGCGCGACAATTTGCTGCCGTGCGAATGTTCTACAAATATTTGTCTCAAGAAGGAATACGCCACGACAACCCTGCGGCACAAGTCGACGGGGTGAAGGTGCCGAGCAGTTTGCCCAAAGGCATTTCAGAGGATGAAGTTGCGTTGCTGTTGAATTCCGTGACCGGTGTCGATTCGTTTGCGCGACGCGATCGTGCAATTCTTGAGTTTCTTTATGCAACTGGGGCAAGGGTCGCCGAACTTTGCACCTTGTCAATGAGCGATATTGACATGCACGATTCTTTGGTGCGCCTTTTTGGCAAGGGTTCAAAAGAGCGAATAGTGCCGTTTGGGCGACCATGTCACGAAGCCATGCGTGACTACTTCGACCTGGGTGGAAGACCTGGTCTCGTGCCTGACAAATGGGCGAGCCGTGAAGATAGCGACGCAGTTTTTCTCGGAGTGCATGGCACTCGGTTGTCGCGTCAAGCAGTTTTTAATATTGTGCGCAAATATGCGGCATTGGCAAAGATCAAAGACATATCGCCGCATGCGCTTCGTCATTCGTGCGCGACGCACATGTTGGTTCATGGTGCCGACTTGCGAGTAGTTCAAGAACTTTTGGGCCACGCCTCGGTGAGCACGACACAGATCTACACGCGGGTCGACAATGAGGTGCTTTACGAAATGTATCGTGAGGCTCACCCGCGGGCGCGCGCCAAAAAATGAATACGGTCGCGCACCTTGTAAAGCGGTTTATCCTTTCGCTTGATCGGCGTAAAATCGCCGTGGCGACAATTGAAGTTGTGCGCGAAAAGTTGACCGAAAAAGAATATCTGCTTTGGTCACAGATGCCTCTGATCGACAAAAAGCACAGCATCATCGTCATGGGGAGATTTTTAGAACGGCTGCCAAACGCCGAGATCGCCGCCGTGCGTGCGTCTTTGTTGCATGATGTCGGCAAAACTGAATCGAACCTCGGTGTGATTGGTCGAGTTGTGGCGACCATAGTAGGAAGTCGTGGCAAAAGATTTTCGCGATATCACGACCATGAAAAGATTGGTGGCGAAATTTTGCGTCAGATTGACAGCGACGCTACGACTTGTCGACTTGTATCTGGTGAATTTGCCGAGAGCGACGAGAGATTATCTATGTTCGCGCATGCGTTGCGTGACGCCGACAATATTTAAATTTAATTGCAACCTAAAAAGCCGATCGATTTATGCGCACGCTCTAAGGTTGCGCTTGCAACTGCTCGCGCACGATCATTGCCTTTATGAATCAAGCGCATTAATTCGGCTTTGTCCCGCAAAAGTTCGTCGTATTTCGCTTGAATCGGCGAGAGCATCGCGATAACTGCTTGTGCGCTTGCCGATTTTAGGTCGCCATACCTCGTGTAACTCTCGGCCGCTTTTTGCGGAGTCGTGTTCGTTGACGCAGCAAGAATTTCGAGCAGGTTACTGATGCCTGGTTTTCGCTCTCGGTCAAAAACAACCTCAGAATCGCTGTCAGTTACGGCACGTTTAAACTTTTTTTCGATTGCGGCAGGGGTGTCAAGCAGGTAGATGACACCCGAATCATCGTCGCCAGATTTCGACATTTTGGCGGTCGGGTTTTGAAGATCCATTACGCGGGCACCGCTCGCCGGCGTTACCGCTTTAGGAATCACGAATGTTTCTCCAAAACGATGATTGAAGCGAATAGCGATGTCACGGGTGATCTCGATGTGCTGGCGCTGATCATCACCGACAGGCACTTCGTTTGCGTCGTATAACACGATGTCGGCAGCCTGAAGAGCGGGGTATGTGAACAAACCCGCAGAAACGAATTCGGCCTCGCGTTTCGCTGATTTATCTTTGAATTGCGTCATTCGACTGAGCTCACCGAACGAAACCGTGCACTCCATAATCCATCCGAGTTGGCTATGTTCGACGATGTGGCTCTGCACAAAGACGGTTGCAATGTCTGGATCGAGGCCGACTGCAAACAACATCGCCGCGAGTTGCAGTGTGTTCGCACCGAGAACACCAGGTTTTTCTGTCACTGTCAGCGCGTGTAGATCAACGATGCCATGAAAAACATCGGCCTTGTCTTGGCCGATAACCCAATTTCGCAGTGCGCCAAGGTAATTGCCAAGGTGAACCTCGCCCGTAGGTTGTATGCAAGACAGTACGCGGGTCATAAATCAACCTTAGTTGCCGACATTGAAAGGCGGGGGGAGGTAATCTCGCAGGTGATGAAATATGCAGTCTCGACGCCAACTTTTGATGGACCGTTTGAGTTGCTGCTGCACCTGATTCTTAAAGAAGAAGTTGATATTCACGAAGTTTCGCTGTCGAACATAGTCACGGCATATCTTGACGAAGTAGCCAAGATGCAGACGATCGACCTTGATCTGGCGACAGAGTTTTTGTTGATTGCCGCAACCTTGATCGAACTCAAAACTCGTCGATTGTTGCCCGGCAAAGATGACGGCGATTTGGACGATGAGTTGGCGTTATGGGAAGAACGCGACTTGCTGCTGGCGCGGCTGCTTGACTGCAAAACGTTCAAAGATGTGGCAACAGTATTTAGTGACTTGGTGAGTCGCGCTGACTTGAGTTTTCCGCGGATGGCCGGGCCCGAAGAGAGATTTGCATCATTGATGCCCGACTTGCTTGAAGGTGTCAGCCCTTTGCGGATTCAGCGCGCCTTTATGCGTGCGGCTGCACCAAAAGCACCGAAGGTAATTGGTCTCGAGCACGTGGCGC
>RFTA01000034.1 GCA_009923685.1 Actinomycetota bacterium | reverse complement strand
CTTCTTCGCGCGGGTAGAACGGGCTGCGTCGCATGTTTCGTTGCGTCGCCCATTGTTCGCGAGGGTGAACGATGCCATAAGTTTTGTTGAAGTGTTCATCGCAACGTGCATAAATATGGTGTTCGGTTTTTTCATGCGGGTAGAAACGAGAAATATCTGACGAGTGCGGGTCGCAAAGATGCGGGTAGCCGTATGTCATCCATTCGGCAACGAGTTGTGCGATGCCAGGGCCTTCTTTGATCCATACTGCGGCCGCCGACCAAAGGTTTTTAACTTCGACCGTTTCGCCAAGCACGGGCATTGCATCTGGCGTCAACGAGAGCAAACCGTTAATCGCATATTTGATTTCGGCATCACCGAGCATGTCCATCAACTCGATTGCTTGCTCCATTTGCGGATCAAAATCGTCTTGAGTAAGAGGCAACTCGGTGGGCGAGAGCGCCGACGCTTCGTTCGATGGAATGTCGTTCGGGTGCATGAAAATCGCACGGTGCGCATAACTACCGACTTCCATTGAGCCTGCTGTCTGTCGTTCGTAACAGAAAGTGTCCATGTCACGAATGATCGGGTAAGCAACTTCGGCATTTGACTTTTGCAAAATATCAATCGGGCCGACATCGGCCATTTGGTGCACTGCTGGTGTCAACGGAATCTTCGCCCCCGCCATTTCGGCGATGCGCGGGCTCCACACGCCGCATGCAATGACGACATATTCGGCTTCGATTCGACCTTTGTTCGTAACAACGGCTTTGATCACTCCGTTTTCAACTTCGAGGTCGAGAACTTCTGTGTTGGCATAAACGCTCAGATGGCCCGCTTTGACTGCGCTCTCACGCATCAGCGTGCCGGTCTGCAAAGAGTCAACAACAGAGACGCTCGGCGTGTAGTAGCCACCCAAAATAATTTTTTCGTTGATGAACGGCACGAGTTCTTTGACCTCGGCAGGTGAAAGAAGTTTCGCGTCGATGCCCCAAGATTTTGCCGAGGTCATACGACGATTAAATTCTTCGAGACGCTCTGGATTGCGGGCAACTTCGATGCCGCCACATGTGTTGTTCATGCCGAGCTCGATGTATTGCTGTTGAGAAGCGAGGGTCAACAAAGCCATCTCTTTGTTGTGGTCAGTCGGAAAAATAAAGTTTGATGCGTGACCAGTCGAGCCACCTGGGTTTGGCAACGGACCTTTGTCGATTTGCACCATGTTGGTCCAACCGAGTTTTGAAAGATGCCCCACCAAACAGTTGCCGACGATGCCCGCGCCGATGACTACACACTTTGCTGACTTTGGAAACTCGCTCATTTTTGCCCCACTATTTTTACGTACGTAATTTGGTGATATATCATCACCATATCAGACGTGTAGGATTAAAACCAAATGGCTAAAGAATCATTGAGTGAGCAGGCGTATCGGCTGATTCGAGGCATGATCGTTCGCCTTGAATTAACCCCTGGGGCGGTTGTTCGTGAAGACGAGTTGCAAGAGCAACTTGAAATTGGTCGAACCCCGATTCGCGAGGCATTGCAGCGCTTGGCCCGCGATCAGTTTTTGATCGTAATTCCGCGGCGGGGAATGATCGTTTCGAACATTGAAATTGCCGAATTGTCGACGCTGTATGAAACTCGCGCAATTCTTGAACCCTATGTGGCGCGTTTGGCATGTGAGCGTGGCACTGGCGAACATTGGCAACAAATGCGAAAAGTTTTGGACAAAGCAAAGAAAAGTGCGAAAACGGCGCAAGACCAAATTCAATTCGACGCGCAATGTCACGAGATTGTTTGGGATGCCGCCGGCAATCGGTTTTTGACCGACACGCTCGATGTTTTGTATGCACAAAGTGATCGGCTGTGGCATATGTATTTGTCAGATGTTGCCGACATGGGTCACGCTCTTGACGAACACGACGAGATTCTTGATGCGCTCGTATCTGGCGACAGCGAACTCGTCTACAAACTTTCGGCGGCTCATGTGCGAAGCTTTGACGCTCAAGTTCGCGACGCCGTGCGCAAGCGCCTCGAGCTCACAGCGTCTTAGTTTTTATTGTGTGCTGAGACTCGCGCGAAATTCGCCCTCGCGCATTTTTTCTTGAATCTCTCTTTGCGGTTCATCTAGCTTTTCGAGAGTTACACCAAATATTTTGGCCGTGCACGCATAGTCGTGTGGATAAGGACCAACTGGTGAACCCGTATCAACCCCAACATCGAAAGTTTCGCCGCTCATCGAAAAAACAAGTGGCACAGTTTTTTCGATTCGGCCCGCTGCAACCTCAGACTTGTTGACTCGCATCGAAACATTGCCGCCTGCGCCAAAGCCACCGTCATAGGCAAATGAGACTTCAATCAAATGTTGGCCAATGCCAAGTGGTTCGACGCCCGCGAACGAAGTGTGCTCGTGCCCGAACCAGTTGTAATGAAAGATCGGTCGTGATTTGTCGTCAAGATATAGCGACCAACCAGCCATGTTGCCGCCCTGACATGCGATAACGCCGTGATTCAATTTGCTGGTGATTTCGACATCTGCGCTGATGCGATACGAGCAGTTCTTTAAATTCAATACAGAACTCTCGGGCATGCGGGTGTGCGCTGACGTGTATCTGATTTTGGTGAACCCAGCTAACGAGTTGGGAACTGAGAAGTCGCCATTTCGCGGTGAGCCCGGGTCACGAAGCGGGTAAATGCCGTATTCAATTGCTTGCTTGTCGAAAAGTGCCTGCAATTCTTTGAGTTTCTCAGGATGTTTTAGTGCAAGATCTACCGCCTGTGAGTAGTCATTTTCGATGTTGTAAAGCTCCCAGCGTTCTTGTGGTCCGTCAAACTCGAAGCCCTGCAGACGAATCCATGGCAATCGACCGTGAAAACATGAGGCGATCCAGCCATTGTCGTAGATGGCGCGGTTGCCCAAGATCTCGAAATACTGCGATTTATGAGTGCTGGCTGCGCTCGCATTATCGAACGAATATTTCATCGAAGTGCCATGCATCGGCATTTGTTCGATGCCATTGACGAAATCTGGCGGAGTTATACCTGCGACTTCGTAAATCGTTGGCGCAATATCGATGACATGATGGAATTGCGGGCGCAACTCGTTGGTCGTCTTAATTTTTTTTGGCCACGAGATTGCTAGAGCATTGCGTGTGCCGCCGAAATGAGACGCAACTTGTTTCATCCACTGAAATGGCGAGTCGAGCGCCCATGCCCAACCGACATTGAAGTGGTTTTCGCATTTTGCCGTGCCGAAATCGTCGATGTGTTCGAGAAGCCACTCTGGATCTTCGGGTACGCCGTTTTGAAACGATGGTGCACTCCACGCACCGTGAATTGTGCCCTCGGCTGATGCTCCGTTGTCGCCTGTGATGTAAATAACCAAAGTGTCATCTGCAATTTCGAGTTCATCTAAAGCGTCGATCACTCGTTTGATTTGCGCATCGGTGTGGGTGAGAAAGCCAGCGAAAACTTCCATTAGTTTTCTGGCGATCGGTCGGTAACGCTCTGGATAGTCATCCCAAGACGGAATTTGCTCGGGTCGAGTTGTTAAAGCCGTGTCAGGCGGAATAACGCCGAGTTTGAGTTGCCGCTGATAAATCTCGTCACGGAGTTTGTCCCAGCCTTCATCAAATTTGCCTTTATATTTTTCGATCCATTCGTTGGGTACATGATGTGGCGCGTGAACTGCGGGAGTTGAGAAGTAACAGAAGAAGGGTTTGTTCGGTGAAGATGCTTTTTGACGGTGCATCCAATTGATTGCTTGGTCAGCGAGATCTTGTGTCAAGTGGTAGTCGGGCTTGTTGATATGCGGTGAGATCGGTGTCGTTTGGTCATATACGGGCGGCTCAAACTGCGAAGACTCGGCGCCCATGATGCCGTAGAAACGATCAAAGCCAAGACCTGTTGGCCATCTATCGAACGGCCCCGCGGGGCTTTGCTCCCAAGATGGTGTTAAGTGCCATTTTCCAAAACAGGCTGTGCTGTAGCCAGACATCCGTAGAACTTGTGCGACGGTGGCTGACTCGGGTGGGATTGCGCTGTCATAGCCGGGAAACGAGTTTGCTATTTCGGTGATGCCACCCATATGAACTGAGTGATGGTTACGGCCCGTTAATAGAGCAGCACGAGTTGGCGAGCAAAGCGCAGTTGTATGAAATTGGTTGTAAATGAGACCACACTTCGCGACTTTGTCAAGACCAGGCGTGTCGATCGGTCCGCCGAAGTTGGCGAATGAGCCGAACCCCACATCGTCGAGCATTATCAGCAAGATGTTCGGCGCATTTGGCGGCGCTTGGGGCACGGTTAGTTTTTTTGGGGTCGACTCTCGAATCAATTTTGCGATCTTGCCCGTGAACTTCGGTGTCGATTTTGGCAAATTTTTCATGACTGTAAATTCACAACATCGAACACTTGCAACGCGTGCTTTAGCTTGTGTGTATCACCTATGACTTTTAATTTCTCTTGACTAATTGCAACAGATAGCGAAAGATCGCCAGCCAAGATATCGGCCCAAGTTTCGATACTGCAATTGACTGAAATCTCGGCGTCTCGACCGTCTGTTGGGCAGGCGACGCAGTTTCTGATGTGCAAGCCAGTTTGTTGACGATCGACAAATTTGAAGCAAATGTGAGTGTCGACTTCTGCTGCACGGTCGGGCAGAAGTAGTACCCGCAAGATATGCACAGCATTATCGCTTGTTGACGACAAAATCTGTTTGCGCGACAATCGATGTTGATTGAATCGCGTGAGGTCAAAAGTGCCGTCAAGATGTCTGGCGTGCGCAAGACACCAGTTTCGAATATTGGCAGCTGTCGTACGTTGGGCGATGAGCCGAAGCGTCTTAGCCAGCAAGAGTTTGTCGGCGTCTTCAGAATCGGTGCTGTTAACCAGCCACGAACTAAGTTCGCATGCCCAACGCAAGTCATTGCTGTCGATTGCTTCAGTTGCTTTTTGTCGCACGATGTCTCGACCACCGAAACCAGTAATCATTCGGTTTGAATGTTCGGCTCTTGGCAACGGAAACAAGTTTGCTGGGTCGCCGTCGAACCAGCCCAATAAGCCAGAGCGAATCTGTCGCACATGATGTTCTGTGACACCATAAAACTCTGATGTCAGGTTGTCTTCGTCAAAAAAATTGGGAAGGCGAATTTCATGTCCGAGTTCAGTGCTGGTGTAGCCACGATTTGTTAAGCGAACGGTTTGATCCCATAAGAACTGAATCGAGTCGCGATATCTCGTGACTCGTTGCATAATCTCGGCGCTTCCGCTTATGGGCATGCCATGTGCGCCGACAATATGTGTTGGATTGAGCGAAAGTAGGTGATCAATGCCCGCAAGCATGATGCGAGGGTCGCGGTATTCTTCGCCGCGAATCGCAAACACATTGAAAAGCACCGGCCAAACGAGATTGTTGACAGCGCAGCCAAGTGATTTAAACCAATAAGTAACCGAGTCGTCGGCGTCAGACGGTGCCGGAGTAACTTCGACATCGAGTCCAGCAATTTTTAGTGTGCATGGTTTGTCAAAAGTGTGAACTGGCTTGCGATCTTGCTGTGGCCGTAAATTTCAACTTTCGTTTCTGGTGAGTCGTCAAGCACTGCTTGTGTGCCCGCGACATAGTGAAAATGTGTGTAGAGAACTGCGACAATCGGTTTTTTTGTGTGAAATCGCAACTCAGAAATCGCCGCACGCATTTCTTCGTTTGATTCGCCAGTGTCAATAGCAATGATGCCTTGGGGCGCGTCGATAAATGTTTGGTTTGAAAGACCGTTGCCAACTAGGCACCAGACATGTTCGCCAACTTTATAAAAGTTTCGAACAAGTCGTTTTGAGTGGTCAATTAAGTCGCGATGGGCTACGTGACCAGTTTCAGTAGTAATGGTGTTGTCGGTGTTTGGCTCAAAACTACGGGCCCGTTTGTGTTTCGTCACGATGAACTGTATTCGCCGAGAACTTGTGCGGGGTCTGTCGAAACTGTGTCTGGCCAATTCGAATACCAGATATCTGCGGCAGACGTGCCGACATGCAAAGGAAGCCGATCAAAACCTTCGATTGGCTTTAGCAGCGGCTCGACCACCACATCGAATCTGGGTTTTGAGAAAAATGGAAATGATTGTCGGGGTTTGCCGGATTTGTTGAAAACTCGGTGTGGCGTCGAGATCAAACGACCGCCGCTCCAAAG
>RFTA01000033.1 GCA_009923685.1 Actinomycetota bacterium | reverse complement strand
GCCAATTCAGCCCCGCAAGATGCCATTCGAGAAATACTCGCACGCGGTGCCGCTCGTTCTCGCCGACCGCACTTGGCCTAATCGCATCATCGACAAAGCGCCGTTGTGGTGTTCGGTCGACTTGCGTGACGGCAATCAAGCGCTGATCGACCCGATGGACCCAGAGCGAAAATTGCGCATGTTCAAGACTCTTGTGAAAATGGGATTCAAAGAGATTGAAGTTGGTTTTCCATCCGCGAGTCAACCCGATTACGACTTCGTGCGTTTGTTGATCGAACAAGATTTGATTCCTGAAGATGTGACGATTCAAGTTCTTGTGCAGTGCCGACGCGAATTGCTCGAGCGCACTTATGAGTGTTTGGCTGGTGCACCGCGAGCGATAGTGCATTTTTATAATTCAGTCAACCCGTTGCAACGTCGAGTTGTTTTTGGTCTCGACAAGCCGGGCGTTGTCGACATTGCGACAAGTGCCGCCAAAATTTGTCGTGAACTTGAGGGCCGACTTGGTGGCACCGCCGTGCGCTACGAATATTCACCTGAGAGTTTTACTTTGGCTGAGCCAGATTTTGCAATTGAGATTTGCGAAGCAGTGATGCAAGTCATCGAGCCAACCAAAGAGCGCAAAATTATTTTGAACTTGCCAGCAACTGTCGAGTGCTACTCGCCCAACGTCTACGGCGACGTCATCGAATGGTTCGGTCGCACCGTGCCACGGCGCGACAAACTTGTTTTGTCGTTGCATCCCCATAATGATCGCGGCTGTGCGGTTGCTGCAGCCGAGTTCGGTGTGATGGCTGGTGCAGATCGCGTTGAAGGCACGCTGTTTGGCAACGGCGAACGCACCGGCAACGTCGACATCATAACTTTGGCGATGAATTTGTTCACGAACGGTGTTGATCCGCAATTAGATATCAACGACATCGATGCGTTGCGACGCGATGCCGAATATTGCAACCGCTTGGCTGTGCCCGAGCGACAGCCATATGCGGGCGATTTGGTTTACACGGCGTTTTCAGGCAGTCATCAAGATGCAATCAAGAAAGGTCTCGACGCATTGCCAAAAGATTACGACAAGTGGGCGGTGCCATATTTGCCGATCGATCCAAAACACGTTGGTCGCACCTACGAGGCCGTGATTCGAGTCAATAGTCAGTCGGGCAAGGGCGGTGTCGCCTATGTGATGCAGACCGAACATGGTTTTGCGTTGCCACGGCGATTGCAAGTTGAATTCTCTAAAGCAATTCAACACATCACCGAAGATTCGGGCACTGAGATTGCGCCCGACGTTATGTGGTCGGCATTTGAAAGCGAATATTTGCTGACCGAGTCAAAATTCAAACTCGAGAGTCACGAAATGCGCAGCGACTCGAAAGGTTCAACGACGATCAGTGCGCAAATGTTGGTTGGTGGCAAGCCGCGCACGCTCACGGGTGTTGGCAACGGGCCAATCGACGCATTCGTTCATGCGTTGCGAAACGAGTTCAAGGTCGTGTTCGATGTCAAAGATTATGTCGAGCACGCATTGAGTCAAGGTTCAGAAGCCATGGCAGTCGCATATATCGAAGGCGCCGACGCCGAGGGCAATGTGCGTTGGGGCGTGGGCACCGACCCGAGCACGATCACTGCTTCGCTGCGAGCCGTGTTGTGCGCATTCGAGCGCCAAGGTGTCGCTGGCTAAGCGCGCCGGCTAATCTCACCGGCTAACTTCACGCACCCGCGCGCTTGGCGCACGATTATCACTATTCAACTAGTCTCACCTTGATGAGAGTCAGCGTCAACTTTGACAATTGCGCATCAACGGGCGCATGCACGCAGATGTGCCCCGAGGTTTTCGAAATTCGCAGCGATGGTTTTCTGCATATTCTCAACGAGAACCCTGGCGAAGAATTGCGCGAGTCGTTGACTGCCGCCGAAGAAATTTGTCCCACTGGTGCGATCACCATCGAACAGTGAATTTTTAGCCGATGAGTTTTTATCAACGCCTTAATGCCGCATGGGATCGCAGCGGTTCAATGCTTTGCGTTGGCCTCGACCCAGACGTTTCGCGGTTTCCAACTTCGATGCGTGGCTCGGTTGACGCAATTGAAAATTTTTGCAAGGCGATAGTCGATGCGACTGGCGATTTGGTTTGCGCATTTAAGCCACAAATCGCCTATTTCGCGGCGGTCGGCGCCGAAAAACAACTCGAGAATATCTGTGAATATATTCGCGCGAAGTTTCCTGATGTTGTTTTAATTTTGGATTCCAAACGCGGCGACATCGGCGACACTGCTTCGCTTTATGCTCGCGAGGCGTTTTCGCGGTACGGCGCCGATGCGGTGACTGTTAATCCATATCTCGGTACCGACAGTCTTGAGCCGTTCTTGAAAACACCTGGTAAAGGCACGATTGTGCTGTGCCGCACTTCAAATGCCGGGTCGAGTGAGTTTCAATCGCTCGAAATTGATGGCGAACCTGTCTATTTGCGCGTGGCGCGAACTGCGGCCACAAAGTGGCGCTCGACTGGCGAATGTGCATTGGTTGTTGGTGCGACTTATCCAGACGAGTTGGCGCAAGTTCGGGCGATCGTTGGCGACATGCCGATACTTGTGCCCGGCATTGGCGCCCAAGGCGGCGACATAAACGCCGTCATCCGCGCCGGCGCAACCCGCCCGAGCTCGTCACCCGCCTCACAAGCCACAACCAAAGCTGGCACCACCCGCCCGAATTCTTCCGCCGCCTCACGAGCCGCCAACTTCGCTGCTCGTCGCGGCCTGATCATCAACTCGTCCCGTGCGATTCTCTACGCCAGCGACGGCGCCAACTTTGCCACCTCGGCGCGAGATGTTGCACTTGCCACGCGCGACGCAATCATCGCGGCAGGTTAGATCCGCCACTCAACTCGCACCATAAACCTCGCCGTCACTGATCGCTGCTAATCGACTGCATCAACAAATTGTCGAGTCGCACAAGTCAGTCAACCGCGTTAATCACCTCGTCAAGCAACACCTGATAATTCGGCTTATCGTCGGTGCGCGAAGTCAAATACTTGCGCTTATACGACTCGCGCTTTGCATGATCAATCACCAGCGCATCGCGCAACTCTTGCGCCGTGTATTGCCGATCAATATTAAAAATCTTCGCCCCCGTCTCCATTGCACAATTTCGAATCTCAAGTTTTTTTCGTTGATTACTTTTCTCAATTGCATCACATGTAACAAGTATCAGGGGTTTCTCAAAAGCAACTGAGTAACTAATCGCAGTACTATTAGTCGCGATGACAAGTCCCGAGCCAGAAACCAGCTGCATTGTCTTGCCACCAATGACTGGTCTTGAGCCAAAAAATACAGAATGATCCATCCCTACATGCTTGGGATGTATTGCAATCAATGTTGAGGCACCGAAGTACTCATCAAGAAAGTCAAAAAAATTATTAACTCGCGGATACCACTGGCGCGGCAGTATTTCCTCAACGTCCCCTGCTAGTAACTCATCTCGAACGAATCCTGGAAAACCAGTGTCTAAAAATACAGACTTATATTCAAAATCTATCGAAATTTGAGGGATCAATAGCGTCTGAGAGTAATCTGACGAATTTCCAAAAATTAATAATGCGCGCCTTGAATAGTCCCGCCGTGTTCGTTTCTCCTCTTCAGTTCCACCAACCAAAACTACGTCGGGCGACACGAACGAAAACGCATTGCGCTTCATAAAATGAAAAATCATCGCTAGAAACTTGTCGATTCTTAGCTCCCTAAAGTCACTAACACTTGCGTAATTTGGCACACCGCCTGTTGAAAAACCGACGACTTTGTTGCCAGACAAACGAAGGGTTAAACAAATTCGTGCCGACTGAAAATTGATTGGTCTGACATGTGTAAAAATTATTGAGTCATTCGAGACGCGTTTGAATTCGCGGCGCCACTCTTTTAGTGACGAGAAGCGTTTTACTTCTGGGCGTTCTGATTGATTCGCATATGCGGCGCCAAATTCTGGTGTTAGAGCATCAATTAATTCGTGCACGTGCACTTCAGCGTGTTGAGACAATTGTTCGAGCTCAAATCTTTGCCAGTCAAATTCGCGAAACCGATATGGCCAAACAACAATCAGTTTCTTCTTAGCCACAAAACTCGCTCAACTACGAATTTTCTTTCGGTTTTATTGAACCTTTTGGCTTACCTGTTACTGGCATCTCTAAATACTTGGCAAAATCTTCGAACATAGATAAAGACTCTTGATCTTTGAACATCGACACTTGCTTCCAAAACAAACTTTCATGCCAGGGTCCTGCAAAGTGCAAAAAGTAGTTCGCAAACAAACTTGCTTGCATGCAGTTTTTTACCAGTTCTAAATCTTTTCGAAACTTCTCTTCATACAAGAATTGATATTTCCATGCAACTTCGTAAATCCAAATTGCCTGAAATCTATAGTCGAGCCAGGCATCAAGTTTTTTTGACTGGATCAAATAATTAAAGTGAAGCTCTTCGCCTCCCGAGTCAGGTGTCACTACTGAATCATCAAATTCATTAAAAAATTCGGTGATCACATCGGCATGATGCTCAGGATTGAAAATAAAAACACCCGTGCATGCGTAGTCTGGCTGTGGATCTAAGTTCGAAAATTGAAACAACTGTTCGATCGACGCGAAAAGAATTGAATCCAGTGGATACGTAGACGACAAAAATCGATTTCGCAGAAACGCCACTCTTCGCAAAACCTCATATCGGTCATATGGCAGTCGCTTCATTTGCGAAATCAAGCCAACTTTTTTTGGGTCGTGGCCATCAAAAATGTTTGGTGCAGTAGGGTTGATCAAAATATCAGTGTCTAAATGGCAGACATTATTAATTTTAAGATTTGATTCTCGGAGCACTTTTGGAATAAGCAGTTTTTGCCAAAATGGATTCTTGAATTTTGAGTGGTCGGGGCTGATCAAGTGGTCGTCGAAGAGAATGAGGCCGAGGTCGTGGCGGTGGCAATACATCTCCCAGGTGTGGTAGGCGTATTTCATGAACGGCTGAAAATATTGCTCGCCGATCGCGATCGTCGCGAGCACATTGCCCGACTTGCCTGGTGGAATCAAAACCTTCAGAAAAACCTCACGCGTGAAAAGATCGCCGAATCGCGACTTGCAAAAGTTTAGCCAATCGGGTTTTGAATCGCCGTGCGACGAACGGCGCTGGCAGCAAAAATGCCAATCGCGCTCGAAATCGCCCCTGCAAGCAATGCATACGAAAAGCTCTGCACAATGCCCGAACCGATGGTCGCCTCGTGCACACCGACCATTACCGCGGCACCCAAAACCGCGCCCATTTGATTGAGCAACTGTTGCACCGCACTCGCGACGCCGAGATCTGCGACATCAACCGAATTCGCGAGCAACGCGGTCAAAGCCGGCGAAGCAATACCAAGACCAACACCCGAAAGTGACAAACCAACTGCGATAAATAAATCAGATGAGCCCAAATCTATTTGCGACAGCATCAGCATCGAGCACATCACCGCGATCGCGCCGATGACGCCGGCATTACGCTCGCCAATTCGAATCGCAATACGCCCAGAAAATGGCGCAACAAGCGAGAACACAAGCGGCCGAGCAATAATCAGCCAACCAATGTGCGAGGTCGAAAACCCTAAACCCACTTCGAGCAATTGTGGCACGATCATGAATCCACCCATGTAGGCAAAATTCGTCAGCGCCTGACTCGCAACCGGAAACGCGACGTTGCGCGTGCCGAACCACTTCAACGGCAACATCGGATCACTCGCCCGCTTCTCGACGCGCACAAAAAACGCCAACGCAACGACACCCAACATCGCAACAAAAGTCGTGCGCACCGAAACAAAACCCCACGCAGGCCCACGATTGATCGCCAACAAAATCATCACAGAACCAACGCCGAGCAACAGTGCACCAGGCACATCAAACTTCACATTCGCACGTCGCTCGGTGTCGCCAAGCAACCACCACGCGACAACGCAACCAATCAAACACAACGGCGCTTGCATCAAAAAAATCGTGCGCCATCCAAACAACGCCACGAGCGGCACGCCCGCAACAACACCGATCACGGGTGCGCCAGCGGTGACGAAACTCCAATATCCCAGCGGCCTGACTCTTTCGCTGGGATCAAACATGCGGTTGATATACGCCATCGCGGCCGGGCCAAGCGCCGAGCCACCCGCAGCCGAAAGCGTGCGAAAAATTATCATCGACGGTGCGCTCCACGCGACGGCCGTGCACAGAGCAAAGAATCCCGCGACGAATAATCCCCAAACAAAAACTCGTTTGTGCCCCCACAGGTCGCCAACTTTGCCGAACGCCGGGCCGACGACGCCGAACGCGAGCATC
>RFTA01000032.1 GCA_009923685.1 Actinomycetota bacterium | reverse complement strand
GATTCGATACAACCAGCACGTCACAAAGGCAGAGTGGTCGTCGCTGAGCAAATCATGGACACTTTCGGTGCTTGACAAAGTTTCAAACACTGTAAATACATTTTCGTGCAATTTTCTATTTATGTGTTCTGGCTATTACAGCTATAAGCAGGGTTTTACGCCTGAGTTTCCGGGTATTGAAAATTTCAAAGGCAAGGTCGTGCACCCGCAGTTTTGGCCGCACGATCTTGACTATCGCAACAAACGTGTTGTAGTTGTCGGTTCTGGCGCAACAGCGATGACAATCGTGCCGGCGATGGCCAAAGATGTCGCCAAGATCACCATGCTGCAGCGCTCGCCGACATATGTGATTTCGCGACCGTCGGTTGATCCATTCGCTAAACGAATGCGACGGTTGTATCCGAAACGAATCGCTTATGCGCTGACGAGAATCGAGAACACAACAAGACAACAAGAGTTGTATTCTCTTTGCCGAGCGTTTCCGGCTGAGGTCAAACAAGTGATGATCGATGCCGTTCGCGCAGAACTTGGGCCCGATTACGACGTCGAAAAACATTTCACTCCGGTCTATAACCCTTGGGATCAGCGAATTTGTTTGGTTCCAGACAGCGATTTATTTGTTGCCATTAAGTCTGGCAAAGCCGAAGTGGTGACCGACAAGATCAAGACTTTCAGTTCGACGGGCATCGAACTTGTTTCGGGTGAGCATCTAGATGCTGACATCATTGTCACTGCGACGGGTATCGAACTAGTGACGCTTGGCGAAATGGACTTTGTTATCGATTCGGAACCGGTCGATTTCGCGAAAACGTGGACATACAAAGGCTGTGCCTATTCGGGTGTACCAAATCTCGTGTCGTCATTTGGATACATCAATGCATCGTGGACGCTTCGCGCCGACTTGACTTGCGAATACGTCTGTCGACTGTTAAATCACATGCGCAAGACAAAGACATCGGTCTGCACACCAACTTTGCGTCAAGAGGACGAAATGATGCAGCCGCGCAAGTGGCTAGAAGACTTTTCATCGGGTTATATGAAGAGAACTATGCACAAGATGCCCAAGCAAGGCAGCGTCGAGCCGTGGTTGAATCCACAGAACTATGAAGCCGACAAAAAAATGTTTCGCAAGTCGCCCGTCGACGACGGAGTAATGCGCTTCACGAAGTAGATCTCGTAGCATCAGCCTTTATTGGTCGAATAGGCGATAGCGTCACGGTGCCATGCCACGCGATGAAAACCCTGATTCTGAGCGTAGACCTCGCAGAGATCGAAGCGAGAGAACTGGCCGTCCGGCTAAACCATTCGTAAAGGGCAGTAGACCGCCGCGTCCAGCAGGTGCTGGCGATCGTCGAGATCGTCCGGCTCGTGCGCCGCGTGATGGTGACCGCCGTGATCGTCCGCGCCGCGATGATGGTGGGCGTCGTCCGGCTCGCAGTTTTGATCGTGACCGTCCGGCTCGTGCGCCGCGTGATGGCGATCGAGAGCGTCGGCCAGCGAGACCGTTTGATCGATATCGTGCACGCCGCGATGATCGTGCTCGTCCGCGTCGCGATAGTTCAGATCGTCCGGCTCGCAGTTTTGATCGCGATCGTCCGCGCCGCGATGATCGTGATCGCCCGCGTCGCGATAGTTCAGATCGTCCGGCTCGCAGTTTTGATCGCGATCGTCCGTCTCGTCCGCGTGATGGCGAACGTCGTGCGGCTCGCAGTTTTGACCGTGATCGTCCGCGCCGCGATGACCGTCCGCGCCGCGATGACCGTCCGCGCCGCGACGACCGTGATCGCGGGCCCGACACTCGCACCGACGCACAACGCAGATCAGATGACGTAAAGCGAAAAACTGGTGGCCGTCGTTACGGCAAAGACCCGTACCCGCCAGCAAAGCACACTCGTGAGCGTTGGCAAGACGATGGCTCAACGCGTAAGCCAAGTGGTGGCCGCAGTTCGAATCGTGCACCTAGGCGCGATGATGACGACGATCGGTTAATGACTGTCAGCATTAAAAATGTTGAACCAGGTGATGCGAACAAAATCAAAGAGCAACTTGGCGCCACTGCAGATCGCGCTATCGAGCGATTGGCGCGAGCACTCCATGCGTTCGAAGCCCATCGATACTCTGAGGCGCGCAAGTTGGCAATGCCACTTTTGTCGCAAGTGGTTGGTCTGGCGATCGTGCATGAGGTCGCGGGTTTGTCGATGTATCGACTTGGTCGCTGGCAAGATGCGGCCGATCAACTTGAAATTGCGCGCGGCATCAAGCCTGCCGAAGTTGTGAATCATCCGGTGCTAGCAGATTGCTACCGCGCATTG
The DNA here is from genome assembly GCA_009923685.1 of Actinomycetota bacterium. Taxonomy (GTDB): domain Bacteria; phylum Actinomycetota; class Acidimicrobiia; order Acidimicrobiales; family Ilumatobacteraceae; genus BACL27. Next base: position 4,140 of record RFTA01000032.1, on the reverse strand, counting down.
CGCCGTTACGAAAAAGTCACCGAACTTTGGGAGTCAATGAAGTTGCTCTCGCCACCTGCCACATTGTTGGCAGAAGGTCGCATCGTCGCCGCGGGCGCGCTGGCTGATCAAGGCGAATTGCAAAGTGCGGTGCGGATGATGACGCACGGTTCGAGTGATCCGCACAAGGTGCAAGAGCACCACCTTCGAGAATGGTATGTGTTGGCAGACCTTTATGATCGTGCGGGCGATGTCGCGAGCGCGCGAAGACTGTTTTCAAAGATTCAAAACAGCGATGCAAAATTCGCCGATGTCGCTGATCGCCTAAACACTCTCGGCGAATAGCAACACCAACCGGGTTCGATTTCCGACGTAGCTAATTGAGGTCGCGAAGAACTAAGCCAGTTTGAAGTTTCGGTGTGAAGAAAGTTGACTTTGGTGGCATCAACAGACCTTCGCGGGCAGTGCGCTGAATTTCACTGACGCTGACCGGACGAATTAAAACTGCCGCAGTGAATTTTGCCGTGGCCAGTTGCTCGACAATTTCGCGATAGCCGTGCTGGTAGACGACAGTGGGGTTTAGCGCAGAGAGCGCGTGCTCAAGCATCGCACTATCTAGATTGCGCACATCGTTGAACATTTCAGGTTTTGGCTTCAGAACTTTTGCAGTGCCATCGGGTGATACGAGAGTTAAGTGCTGTTGTGCATCCATTTTTGAAATAACTGAAGCATCAATATTTTGCAATTCTGTGATCTCAAAATATTTTGCTAATTGATTAACGAGCGCAGTGAACCCAATATCTGAATAGAGCCGATGAATCGCCGCAACGCTGAGTTGTTCGTCGATTAGTTCATTGATGTAACAGAGCACAGAAGATGCACCGCCAAGATCTTTTGCTTCGGCGCTGAAAGTTCGACTAATCGCATAACGGTGGTGACCGTCAGCAATGACAACAGGGCTTTGACTGATCAGTTTGCTGATCACTGCACATCGAGCTTTGTTGGTGACGCGCTCAACGCTGTGGTGAACATTGTTCTCATCTGTAAACGAGCCGAGCGACTCGCCAGGCTTGACAAGAGCGGTTGTTAAGTTGCTAGTCAGCGAAAGACCCCAAATTGGTGAGAGATTTGCATGCGTTGCGCGGGTCAACTCGAGCCGATCGGTTTTGGCCTTTGGGGTGGTTTGTTCGTGCGGTAAAACCTCAGATGATTTTTCTGGTTCGATTTTCAGTGCACCAATAACGCCAACGGTTTGGCGTTGCTTGCCGGTACTGTCGGCAAAGTTCATTCGGTAGAGAGTAAAACTCGGCAATTCATCGCGAACAATGATGCCCGTACGCTGCCAATCCGCAAATTGTTTTGCCGCCGATGAATATGGGTCTGACCCAAGTGGTAAGTCAATGTTGACGATGTTGTATTGGCTTCGAGATGCGAACTTTGCTCGGTCGGCGTCGCTTTGCACGTCATAGGGTGCCGCACAGACATCGGCGAGTGAGCATTTGGTCGAGTAGCGAAGTGCGCGGAAGGGTTCAAACTGAGGCACACTGAAAGGGTGGCAGAGACAGTGATAATCGGCAACCCGCAATGAAAAATTCTTCGGCGGCACCAATTCTTTGTGATTTAGACGGCGTGGTTTGGTTGTCGCATGAGCCGATTGCTGGGTCGGTCGAGGCGATTGCCGCATTGCGTGAGGCGGGTCACAGAGTTTTGTTTGTGACAAATAATTCATTTGCGAAAGTTCAGTCGCAAGAAGAAGCACTTGCGTCACTGGGCATACCAGCAGTTGGCGATGTGCTCACATCCTCGGGGGCAGCAGCAACTTTGTTGCAACCAGGTCAACGTGTGTTGGTGGCGGGCGGACCAGGCGTAGTCGAGGCAGTCGAAAGCGTCGGCGCAATCGTTGCCGGTCGAACCGATGACGGCTCGTCAACCGACGCTCAACTCACCAGTGACGCGAACATTGATGCGGTCGTGGTGGGTTTTCATCGAACTTTTGATTTTGAATCTATGCGGCGTGCGTCGGCGGCTGTTCGCGCTGGTGCAACGTTAATCGGCACCAATGATGATGCAACATACCCAACATCGAGCGGTGTGATACCTGGTGGCGGTTCGATATTGGCGGCTATCGCCACTGCGAGTGGTGTTTCACCGATTGTCGCAGGAAAGCCAAATGCTCCGATGGGCGAGTTGGTTCGACGCATTCTTGGCACAAATGACTTGAGTTCATGTTGGATGGTCGGCGATCGGTTTTCAACTGATGGCGCGTTTGCTCAAACGATTGGGGCGCAGTTTGCACTCGCACTATCGGGCGTTGTAAATCAAGATGAGGCCGATCATCTGCAGATGCAACATAATTTCGCTTTAGTAGTCAAAAACCTGATGGGCTTAGCAAAGCATCTAGGTGCAACAAATTGAAGCGAGTGCGTTTAGATAAAGCACTTGTTGCAAGGTCGCTGGTTGAAACTGAGGCGCAAGCGCAACTAGCGATCGACGAACGAAAGATCACCGTCAACGGTGCGATCGCAGTCTCGCATGGGTTCATGGTTGCGCCGAGTGACGAGTTGTTAATGATCGTTGCGCCAAAGTATGTAAGTCGTGGCGGCTTGAAACTTGAGGCAGCAATTCGCCACTTTGGTTTAGATTTCGCAGACAAACGTGTGCTCGACGTTGGTGCGTCGACGGGCGGGTTCACCGATTGCGCTTTGCAGCATGGCGCTCGTGAAGTGGTCGCGCTCGACATCGGCAAGAATTTGCTGCACGAGAAAATCGCCAGCGACTCAAGAGTCGTCGTTTATGACAATACCAATGCTCGCGATATCAAGCGACTTTTAATAAGTGGTGACCCAACTTTCGCACTGCTGTTTGATGTCGCGACCATCGATCTGTCGTTTATATCTGTGCACGATGTTTTATCGGCGGTTTTAGCAGCAATCAAGGACGACGGTGTGTTGGTGTTGTTGATCAAGCCACAATTTGAGGCGACAAAAGCCGAAACTGATCGTGGTGCCGGCGTGATCACCGACGCAGCCATTCATCAGCGGGTTAAAGACGAAATCGTCAAAATCGTTGGCCAGAACGGATGCGATGTGGCTGGCATTATTGAATCTCCAATACTTGGTCATGACGGTAATCGTGAGTTCCTGCTCGTCGCTAAATGCGCCCGAGTTGCTTCGTGAAGTTAATAGATTGTATGTAATGGTCTCGTCGCTGAACATTGTGATTGTCGCACACCAGACGCGCCCCGAAGTTGTGCCGATCATTCGTGATATTAAAAAATGGCTCGATAAAAATGGTCACAATTCGTGGATGATCAAGAGCGACTCAGTGGCCTTGGGATTGAGCGAATTTGGTGCCGACCGTTCGGCTCAAGATGCAGACCTGCTGATCAGTCTTGGTGGTGACGGCACGATATTGCGGTCAGTCGAACTTTTGGGCGGTGCACCCGTGCCGATTTTGGGTGTCAACATGGGCACTCTCGGGTATTTAACCGAGATCGAACCCGAAGATTTGAAAGATCGCCTTGAGCGATGGATCAAACGCGATAACAAGAGCGAAATCGTGCTCGACGAACGAATGTTGCTCGCCGTGACGCTGAAGTCGAATAACAAGACCCAAACTTGGCGAGCGCTGAACGAGGCAGTCATCGAGCGGCAGCAATCTGGCCATACTGTTTGGCTCGACGTCACTATCAACCATGAGGTTTTCGCTCGCTATTCGGCAGATGGCGTAATAGTTGCAACACCCACTGGGTCAACTGCATATTCGATGTCAGCACGCGGGCCAGTTGTCTCACCACGGCATAAGGCGATGTTGCTGACACCTGTTTCTCCACACATGTTGTTCGACCGAAGTTTGGTACTTGGGCCAACCGAAACTTTGAGCATGCAAGTAGTTGGCACAAGGCCAGCAGAGTTGGCCATCGACGGTCGCCATGTCGCAAGCCTTGATCAAGGCGATGTCGTTAGTTATGAAGCCGACAGTTGTTCGGCACACTTTGTTCGCTTCACGCAGCAACCAAAGTTTCATCAAATTGTCCGCGCAAAATTTGGTTTAGGAGACGAATAGTGCTCAGTGAGTTGCGCATTGAAAATTTGGGCGTAATCGAAAAACTTGAGATTGTGTTGACAGGTGGTCTAACCGCACTTACTGGTGAGACAGGTG
>RFTA01000031.1 GCA_009923685.1 Actinomycetota bacterium | reverse complement strand
TGTGCCGGGCGAACAATGGAGTGATTCAGACTCAGACTTTGGCTCTGATGAAATAAAAATGTCCGATGCGGTTCGGGGTTCTCTTTTCGTCAATTTGCTAACCGAAGATAATTTGCCGTACTACTCGCGTGACATCAATCGGCTGTTTGGCAACGACGGCGCTTATGGCGAGTGGGGTCGAAACTGGACGGCCGAAGAAGGCCGCCACTCAATTGTCATTCGAGATTATTTGACAGTGACGCGCGCACTTGACCCAGTTGCTCTTGAACGCGGTCGAATGCAACAAGTGCGTGGTGGTCAAGTGCCCGCGCCGCTCGACCTGTTTGAGGCAATCGCTTACGTCAGCATGCAAGAACTCGCCACGCGAATCGCCCATCGCAACACCGGCAAACTGATCGAAGATCAGGTTGGCGAGGCGATTATGTCACGAGTCGGTAACGACGAAAATCTGCATTATTTGTTCTATCGTGATCTGACAACAGCAGCGATCGCAGTAGACCCGTCAAGCATGGTCATCGGCATCGAGCGAGCGGTGCGAACCTTCGCGATGCCTGGAACTGGCATCCCAGACTTCGAGCGACTCTCGCGCGAAATCGCCCGTGCCGGCATTTATGATTTGTTAATTCATCACGACCAAATATTGCAACCAGTAGTGATGCGCCATTGGAAACTCGACCAATTGACGGGTCTTAGCGATGAGGCCGAAAAGGCGCGTGAAGCCTTGTTTAGGCGAATTGACCGCATCGGCAAGGTCGGGGCCAAGATGGCCTCTGAGCGGGTTAGCGCCTAGAAAACCGCTTTCACTAGCGAGCAAGAACTGAGCAAATTCTTCTAAATCGCGCCAGTTCTGCCAATGTTTGGGCTTGCGAGCCTGTGTCGCATGGCATATAGTTATGAGACGGCTTGGTGGGGTCGTGCATTGAATTCAACACCATCGAGAAAATTATCCAAATAACAAGGGGAACAAATGTCAACAATTGAGCAAACAACAAATGAAGTTTCGACAAATGGTTTGTCGCGACGACATTTCATTCAGGCAGCAGCAGCAACTGGCGTAGCAATCCCATTTGCTCAAATGATCGGTGGATCATCTGTTGGCGCAGCAGGAAAAGTTTTCAGATACGCAGCACAGGCTCAAGAAGGCCCAGCAGCCCCATGGATGACCAAGGGCGGTTCGCTCGGTATCCTCAACGCGGTTGGCTCATGGCTCGCAGATGTTGCACCGTCAGGTGAACTCGTGCCAAGCGTTGCAACAAAGTGGAAGGGCGCCAATGGCGGTCAGACTTGGACATTCACGATTCGCACAGACGTGAAGTTCCATGATGGTTCGGCGCTCACAGCAGACGACGTCGTTTATACGATCAAGTCGCACCTTGACCCGAAGAACAAGTCACAGTCGGCAGCTCGTATCGCCGACGTCGCAGATTGCGTAAAAGTCGATGCGAAGACAATTCGCTTCGACTTGAAAAAGGCGAATGCCAACTTTCCATACGCAGTTTCGAGTTCGAACTACGGCTTGTTGATGTTGAAGAACGGTGTCAAGGGCGATGAGTCTTGGGTTGCCAAGATGAATGGCACCGGCAAATGGATTATGGTTTCGCACAAGGTCAACGAAAAGACCGTGTTCAAGCGCAACGATAACTATTTCGACAAGGCCCAGATTCCGGCGTTCGAAACAATGGAGCAGATCCAATATGTTTCGCAGAGCGCTGCGATTCCGGCTTTGAAGACTGGCAAGCTCGACTCGATTCACTTGCTATACGGCAACGAGGCAGACACATTGCCAAAGGCCAAGTTCTACAAGACATTGGTTCCAACTTGCGGTGGTTTGCACATGCACATGCGCGCTGACATTGGTCAATTGACCGACAAGCGAGTTCGTGAAGCAATTGCATTGACACTTGACCGAACTGCCTACATCAAAGGCGTGTTGGGTGGCTATGCGTTGATCGCCAACGACTCAGTAATGGACTCGTTCCCAACAGCTGACAAGTCGGTGCCACAACGTAACAAAGACCTCACTCGCGCAAAAGCCTTGCTCAAAGAAGCAGGTGTGCCGAACGGTTTCAAAGTGACTCTTCAGAGTTGGAAGCGCGATGACATCGACAAGTTCACACAATTTGTCAAGTCGTCATGCAAAGAAATCGGCATCGATGTAACTGTTGACCTCGATGGTTCAGACGGTGGTGGCGCACGTTGGTACGCCTACTCGGTTTACCCATCAGTTAAGGGCTCAAAGGTTGCCAACAAGGGCGAGTGGCTTGCTAGCGAGTTCGGCATCGCCGAATGGGCTGGCCGTCCGACACCAGACGAGTATCTCACTCGTGAGTGGAAGTCGACCGGCGACTGGAACCCGCACTACCTTGATGCTCCAGAACTCGACGCAGCAGTTGATGCTTGGACGTCGGCACTTACGCCAGCCAAGAAGAAGGCTGCAAGTTCGGCAATTCAGAAAGCCTCACTCAAGTACACACCGATCATCATTGTTTACAACGAAACTCGCGTTTCGGTGACGTCGAACAAGGTGAAGGGTGTTGAGTTCAACCAGCAAGGTGCAAACTGGAGCACAGGCAAAAACGCTTAATAGCGTATTTGACATCCAGAATTAGTTAAAAAAGAGACCGGCCTAGAAATCTAGGTCGGTCTCTTTTTATTTGTCACGGCGACCAAAAGGTATCAAGATGTCGTTGCTAAACTTGAGATTTCTATGTTGAGATTCATCGTCAAGCGCATCGGCCTGTCGATTTTGACACTCGTAATTGTCTCTTTAATCGTATTTTTGATGACTTCGATCATGCCTGGCGACATTGCCAAACAAATTCTGGGTCGTGACGCGTCACCCGAAGCTTTTGAAATCTGGAACAAAGAAAAGGGTTTCGATAAGCCCCTTGTGGTGCAGTACAGCCGCTGGATGGGCGGGGTGATTACTGGCGATTTGGGCACTTCATTGCAATACGAGATGCCGGTTTCAGAGATTCTCGCCCCAGCAGCCAGCAAGTCGGCGCAATTGGCGATAGTTGCGTTGGTCTTGATAGCGCCTATCAGCATTTTGGGTGGCATCGCTGCGGCGATGAATAGGGGCAAAAAAGTCGATCGTATGTTGACGGTCGGCGGTTTGTCGGCGGCGGTGATTCCAGAGTTTGTTTGGGCTGTGGTTCTGATTTTGGTGTTTGGTGTTGCTGTTCAGGCATTTCCTGTTTCGGCGTTTCCCGATGAAGAAAATCCAAACATAATCAGCAGTATTTATCACTTGATTTTGCCGTCGATCGCCTTGCTATTTGTGTTGTTCGGGTATATCTCGCGAATCACCCGTGCGGGTGTTATCGAAGCACTTGACTCTGACTACATGCGCACAGCGGTTCTCAAGGGGCTGTCGAAAAAGACGGCCGTGTTCAGACATGTGTTGCGCAATGCCTTGCTGCCAACAATCGCCGTAATCGCAACTCAGGTGCCTTATCTCGCGGGTGGTTTGATCGCAATCGAGCGAGTGTTCAACTATCCGGGCTTTGGCAACATTTTGCTTGATGCGGTAATTGCGCGTGACTTTCCGTTGTTGCAGACGGCCGTATTTTTAACAGGTGTTGTGATCATCGTCTTTCAATTAATCGCAGACATTTTGTTTGCGGTACTTAATCCGCGAATTCGACAAAAGGTGACAGAATGAGCGACGAAACAGCCAAGCAAGCTCAACAAACAGTTCTTAGTGAGCGCCTCGCCGTGCTCAAAAAGAACAAGGCTTTTATCGTTGGGGCATCAATTTTGGGCTTTTGGGTATTTAGTGCAATTTTTGGCAAGTTGATTGCTCGATACGACCAAGACTTCATGGATTACGAGTACATCAACTCGGCGCCGTCACTTAAGTATTGGTTCGGCACCGATAGCAACGGTCGCGATGTTTATTCGCGAGTGATTGTCGGCTCGAGAATCATCATCGTGATTTCATTTCTCGCCACACTGCTGGGTGCGTTCTTGGGTGCTTCGTTGGGTTTAGCCGCCGGCTATCTCAAGGGCAAATTTGACATGATTCTGATGCGTATTCTCGAAGCGATTTCGGCGATCCCGGTGATCATCATTGCGTTGCTGGCGGTGGCGGCAATCGGCCGGTCTTCATCGATCATCACGATTTTAATTATCGGTTTTATCTTTACGCCCAATGTGGCACGCACTGTGCGCGCTGCGGTGTTGGGCGAGTCAGAACTTGAATATGTTGCGGCGGCGAAATTGCGCACTGAAAATACCGCACACATTTTGTTTCGAGAAGTTCTACCGAACGTTTTGCCGACATTGATCGTCGAATTTACAGTGCGGCTCGGATATGCGATTTTCGCTGTTGCGACCCTTTCGTTTTTGGGTGCAGGTCTTGAAGCCGGCTCACCCGACTGGGGAACGCAAGTGGCCGACACTTGGTCGTTGATTTTCACGAACGTGTGGTGGCCAACATTGTTTCCGTCGCTGGCGATTGCGTCGGTTGCGGTCAGCATCAACTTAATCTCAGATGCGTTGCTCGAGGTGTTTGAATTATGAGCACGACCCCGGCACTTGAACTGCGCAACCTTGAAGTTGCCTACACGGTACGTGGCATCGATCGCCAGGTTTTACGCGATGTCTCGCTATCAATCGCGCCAGGCGAGGCGTATGGTCTTGTAGGCGAGTCGGGTTGTGGCAAGTCGACGGCGGCTTTTGCCGCGATGCGTTATCTGCCACGCAACGGAAAAATAACCAAGGGCTCGATTCTGTTCGAGGGCAAAGACATAGTTGACATCGACGAAAACGAAGTTTCGAAATTACGTCGGTCTGCAATTTCGATGGTCTATCAAAACCCTGCGACTGCACTGAACCCAACAATTCGAATCGGAAAGCAGATCGCTGAAGTTTTCGAATTAAACGGCGTCTCAAGTTCTGAAGCGATGATGATGGCCGAACAGGCACTCACTAGGGTGCAGATCGCCGACCCAGCGCGAGTATTGCGACGCTACGCACACCAACTGTCTGGCGGCATGGCCCAACGCGTGGTTATTGCAATGGCGCTGGCATCGAATCCTCGTCTTTTAGTAATGGACGAACCGACAACTGGTCTTGATGCGACCGTTGAGGCCGAAGTTCTTGATCTCGTGCGTGAATTGCGACGTGACACTGGTACAGCGGTTTTGTTTATCAGTCATAATCTCGGCGTTATTCGCAACATGTGTGACCGAGTGGGTGTGCTTTATGCAGGGGCACTAGTCGAGCAAGGTGCCACCGCAGAATTGTTCGCCAACCCAAGTCACCCATACACGGTTGGTTTGTTGCGGTGCATACCACGTGGTGGATTGCACAAGAGCATTGATCGACTCGACACGATACCGGGTACGCCACCCGCGCTCGGTACGAATTTTGACGGGTGTGTTTTCGCCGCCCGTTGCTCTTTGGCCGAAGACAAATGTCGTAACACGCCGCCACAGATGGTGACGATAAATGGCTCTCATGTTGCGCGGTGCTTTCATAGTGATAAAGCGAGTTCGATGCCGCGCACGGTTGAGCAGATTGAGTATTCGCCACAATCGACCGCGCACACCGCTCAGGCCGGCGACACGCTTTTGAACATCAGTCATTTGTCAAAAGTTTTTAATCAGGATGGGCACAAAGTTCGCGTGATCAATGATGTTTCACTGACACTCGGTGTCGGTGAAACCCTAGGACTCGTGGGCGAGTCTGGTTCGGGCAAGACAACTATCGCCAAACTTGTGTTGGGTCTCGTCTCGCCAGAAGAAGGTGGAGTAGTCACCCTCGACGGCAAAGGACTTGCCAAAACTTTGAATCGTCGCGATGTCGCCGATGTTGGCGCAATGCAGATCGTGTTTCAGAACCCCGACCAGGCATTGAATCGTCGCCACAGTGTGACGCGGATCGTGAGCCGAGCAGTAGAGCGATTGCGTAAATTTAGTTTGACCGCAGCGATTGCGCGGGCTCACGAATTGCTGTCGGGAATGCGCGTCGAATCATCACTACATAGCGTGCGACCAGTGCAGTTGTCGGGTGGTTTAAAACAGCGTGTGGCGATTGCTCGAGCATTCGCGGGTGCGCCACAAATCGTGGTTTGTGATGAACCGACCTCGGCGCTTGATGTGTCGGTACAGGCCGCGATTTTGAACTTGTTGGTTGACTTGCAAAAGAAAGATCAGACGAGTTTTATTTTTATTTCTCACGATTTGGGTGTCGTTCGATATATCTCTGATCGAATTGCAGTTCTTTACTTGGGTCGCGTGGTTGAGTTCGGCACGTCACAACGCGTGTTCAGCGGGCCGTATCATCCGTATACCGAGGCGTTGTTGTCATCGGTGCCAAATATCGACGGGTCGACACGCAAGCGAATTCCGCTTACTGGCGTCGTGCCGAGCCCGAGTAATCCACCAAGTGGTTGCGTGTTGAACCCTAGGTGCCCGCGCAAGGCAGGCTCTGGTTATGAGACCCTCTGTGAAACCGAAGAGCCGAACTTGACCGAAGTCGAGCCAGGGCATTTCATGCGCTGTC
>RFTA01000004.1 GCA_009923685.1 Actinomycetota bacterium | reverse complement strand
GACTCAACAGTTGGCGTTCTTGATGACGACCAAGCGATTGCAAAATGGTTGCGCACGAGCGGCAAAGAAGTTCTGGTGGTGTCGAACAAAGTCGATACCGACAAACGAGAGTTTGACAAGTGGGAGTTTTTATCGCTAGGTCTTGGTGATCCGTTTCCAGTTTCGGCCTTGCACGGGCGAAAGGCCGGCGATGTTCTCGATGAAATTCTGGTTCGTTTACCCCGACGTGAAGGTGACGATCAAGAAGTCGTCAAGCCAGATCGCAACGACGCAAATCGCACCCCGGGCATTCCTCGCGTGTCAATCGTTGGTCGACCAAACGTGGGTAAGAGCACTCTGTTCAATCGTTTAGTCGGTCAAGACCGATCAGTTGTGCATGACATGCCGGGTACGACTCGCGACTCGATCGATACGGTTGTGCAAACACCAGATGGGCCGATCACATTCGTCGACACCGCAGGTATGCGTCGTCGCAGTCGAGTCGACGAATCGACCGAATATTATTCGTTTGTGCGGGCGTTACGTGCCGTTGATGAGTCAGACATTGCTCTTTTGGTCATCGATGCAACCGAGGGCATCACCAGTCAAGATCAACGTCTTGCCGAACGAATTGACGCTGCGGGTAGCCCGGTCGTTGTCGTATTAAACAAGTGGGAGATTCTCAACGCCGATCAACGAGACGAAATTGATATTGAAATCGGGCGCAAACTGTTTTTCGTCGGTGATGCGCCAGTTCTCAAAATGAGTGCTCTTACAGGTAAGGGTGTGCAGAAGTTGTTGCCCGTTCTGCAAGATTCAATCGAGCAATATCACCGTCGTGTGCCGACTCGTGACGTCAACCGAGTCATCGCTCGTGCACAACAACAGCAACCCGCACCAAGTGGTGGTCGGGTGCTTTACGCGTTGCAAGGCGCATCAGATCCACCCACATTTACTTTGTTCGTCAACAAAGAACTACCACAAACTTATTTGCGTTATTTGGAGCGTTCAATTCGTGAAGGCTTTGAATTTGGTTCGGTTCCAATCAAAATTCGGGTACGAAAGAGGGCCGAGTAGTCGTCTATGCCTTGGTGTGAAGAGTGCTCAAAATACTTTGTGCCAAACGCGTTGACTACCAGTGGCGATTGTCCAAAATGTGGATCGACAATCTCTCAAAGCAATATCAATGGCAAGCCCATAGTCGAGATTGTCACACCCGAGACTCTCGACCTAAGAAAACTGGCAAGTTTGAATGGCAACCAAGAAAGGGTTCCTTGGCACTTCAAATTGTTGGTCGCAATGTTGGTCGCTTATTTGTCCTGGCGAGTGGTGTCTTTGTTTATCTGAGATACCTTGACAGATGTCAAAAATTGAATTTCGGGCTGTGGCGCAGCTTGGTTAGCGTGCTTGTCTGGGGGACAAGAGGTCGTGGGTTCAAATCCCGCCAGCCCGACGAACTTTTTCTATTGTCTAGAATTTGTTTTTCGTAGATCAGTTTTGAATCAGGAGAGATCATGAAATTAGCAACTCGCTTAGATCGATTGGGCACTGAGACGGCGTTTGCAGTCGCAGCGACAGCGGCAGATTGGTTGTCAAAAGGCAATGAAGTATTTCCGTTTCATTTGGGTGACTTGAATCTTGCGACACCCGCAAATATCGCCGAGGCGATGCAAAGGGCGGTTCTCGAAGGCAAGACCGGTTATTGCCCAAATGCCGGAATCGCACCGTTGCGACTCGCACTTGCCGAGAGTCTCGGCAAGCAACGCGGTGTGTCGTTCGCACCAGAAAATATCGCTGTGCAGCCTGGCGGCAAACCAGTTATCGGCAAGTTTCTACGCTCGGTGATGAACCCCGGCGACGAAGTTTTGTATCCGAGCCCTGGGTTTCCGATTTACGAAAGCCAAATCGAATTCAACGACGGCATTGCTGTTCCGTATCGATATCTCGACACCCCAAACGGCTTTCAAATTGATTTGGAATATTTGAAATCGAAGATCTCTAGCAAGACCAAAGCATTAATTCTTAACGACCAACAAAATCCATTGGCGGCAGAAATGACAGATGCTGAGCGTCAAGCACTTGCCGACTTAGCGAACAAGCACAATCTGTGGGTTCTTTCTGACGAGGCATACTTTGATATTCGTTATGCCGGAGAGAGCAAAAGCATCGTCTCGTTGCCCGGAATGCAAGATCGAACCGTAATTCTTTATACGTTTTCGAAAAAGTTTGCGATGACCGGTTGGCGTCTAGGCGCAGCCATCGGCCCGCAAGAAATCGTTGACCGCATATCAAAATTGAATACCAATGAAGAAAGTTGCACGGCGCAATTCGTGCAATGGGCCGGCGTAGAAGCAATCAACGGCGATCAATCGGGGGCAAATGAACTCGTGCGAGTTCTCAAATCTCGTCGTGACGCAACGATCGCCGGAATCGGCAAAGTTTCTGGCATGAAAGTGCACACACCCAATAGTGCGTTCTATGTGTTTCCTGAAGTCAGCGAGACAATGGCACGGACAGGCCATAAAGACCTCGCCGATTTCGCCCTTGACGCCCTTCATAATACGGGCATGTCGTTTTGTACACGCCGACATTTCGGACGACCAGCGCCCGACGAAAAAGGCAACTACATTCGACTTGCCTATAGCGGCATCGACAACGCCAAAATCGAAAAGGGCCTGTCTCGCCTTGCAGATTGGGTGTCGTCGAAGTGACCCAGATCGTCGTCACCGGAAAGATCCCAACGGCTGGTCTTGAGGTTTTGCGTAGCGCTGGTTTCGCGCCGAAAGCTTGGTCTCAAGACGTAGCAATGACCCGTGAAGAATTATTGCAACAGGTTAAGGGTGCCGAAATTTTGGTGACACTTTTGACCGAAAAGATCGACAACGAGCTTCTTGGTGCCGCTGGTGCGCAATTAAAGGCTGTGTGCAATGTTGCAGTGGGTTACAACAACATTGATGTCGCGGCGTGTAAATCGCGTGGCGTAACAGTGACGAACACGCCCGGTGTTCTAACAGACGCAACCGCAGACATAGCTTTGGCGTTGATTTTGATGGTCACAAGACGTTTGGCAGAGGGCGAGCGAGTCATCAGATCCAAGCAAGCGTGGCAGTGGGGTATGCATTACATGCTCGGATCTGGCATAACAAACCGTATTTTGGGCGTTGTCGGCATGGGCGCAATCGGCATCGCAACGGCACGTCGAGCCAAAGCCTGCGGAATGTCGGTTATCTACTACTCGCGAAGTGAAATTGATTCGAAAATCGCGAATGAACTTGGCGCAAAAAAGGTTTCGTTTGACGAACTTTTGTCTGAGAGTGATGTGGTTTCGATTCACTGTCCTTCAAATGAAAGCACGCATCATCTTTTTGGCTCAGCACAATTTAAGAAAATGAAGAACGATGCTTTTTTGATCAACACGGCTAGAGGCCCGATCGTTGATGAGCAAGCGTTGGTTGAGGCACTTTCAACTCGTGAAATCGCGGGCGCTGGGCTAGATGTTTTTGAATTTGAGCCCAAAATAAATGACGGTCTATTAGATCGCGATGACGTCGTACTTATTCCGCATCTGGGGTCGGCGACAACAGAAACTCGCAATGCGATGGCGATGCTAGCTGCAAATAACGCGGTTGAAATTGCTAATGGTCGTTCTGCATTGACGCCCGTCAGTTAGATACAAGTTCGATGCGAGGACTTGGCACGCTCATCAATACGGTCACGGTTCTATGCGGTGGTGTCTTGGGTTTGGTTATCGGAAATCGAATACCTGACAGAATCCGCACGATCATCGTTCAAGTGATTGGTCTCACAACATTGGCGATTGGCCTGCGTGATGTAATCGACACACAGAACATCGTGTTTCCTTTGGTTGGCATGGTGTTCGGCGGCATTTTGGGCGAACTTTTACGAATTGAAGATCGTTTGGCAAACGTTGGCGAGTTGTTGCGTCGCAGGTTCGCTAAACAGTCTTCAGAAAGCTCGTTCATAAATGGTTTTGTGACCGCGACGCTGCTGTTTTGCGTAGGTCCGTTGACGATTTTGGGCGCAATCGAAGACGCAAGTGGTAAGACACCCCAGTTGTACATAATCAAAGGAACTCTTGATGGGTTTATGACGATTATTTTTGCCGCCGTATACGGTGTGGGGGCAATCTTTAGTGCCGTAAGCGTCTTCGTGGTGCAAGGCTCGCTCACGATTTTCGGTACATCACTTGACTCATTGCTTTCCGACCGCATGAGACTCGAATTGTTTAGTACAGGCGGTTTGGCGGTCATTGCAATTGGCATCAATCTGCTCGATATAAAGAAAATTCGACTCGGCTCGTTACTGCCAGGTCTCGTATTGACTCCGCTTTTGGTATGGATTTTCGCCACCCCGAACGGCATCATCCACTAGTTGAATCATGTGCGGACGATTTAATTCGATTGCAAGCGGCAAGGACTTCGCAGAAACATATGGGGCTGAATTCGGTGGCATCGAATTGCAGCCGAATCACAATGTTGCACCAACTTCTAAGATTTATGTCTTGACGCAAGACGACTCGCGCAAAGTTGTCGGCACTATGACTTGGGGTCTCGTACCAAGTTGGTCGAAAGACAAAACTCGATCAGCAAGCATGATCAATGCGCGCAGTGAAACACTTGCAGAAAAACCTAGTTTTAGAAATCTGCTAACTAAGCATCGCTGTGTGATACCGATACAAGGCTTCTATGAGTGGCAGGTTTTGCCTAGTGAAACTAAAAAACCAAAGAAGCAGGCTCACTATATTTCGAGAAGCGATGGTCAAGTGATGACCCTTGCAGGTCTGTGGACGACTTGGAAAGACACGAATAACTCGCTGCTACAAACTTGCACGATAATCACCATCGAGGCCACAAATAAACTTGCTGAGATACATCACCGAATGCCGGTAATCCTCGAACGCGAAACAATCGATGAGTGGCTGACGGTAGATGCGCCGATGCCAGTTAATTTATTGCGCGTTGCTTCGGATGAAATTTTTTCGAGTGAGGCAACAAGTCGATTAGACCGAGCTAGTCGTAGCCGCAGCGCCCGCGATACCAGCGCGCCGCAACTCGACGATGATTCGGTTGGCCGCTTGTTCTAATTCATTTCGTGCGACGTTAGTTCGCGCATTTGCAAACTCTAGGTCGGCCATCGAATTACTTGGTATCACATGTAGATGGCAATGTGGAATCTCGTAGCCAGCGATAACCAGTGCTGTTCGCTCGCATCCAAAGGCTTGCTTGGTTGCTTGTCCAATGATTTTGGCCACGTTAAACAGATGCTCATTCAGTGCTTGCGGTAGATCTGTCCATTGATCGACTTCTTCTATTGGCACAATTAGACAGTGGCCTGTAGTGATCGGGCTGATAGTCATGAATGCCACGCAAAGAACGTCACGGTAGACAAATGTGGCAGGTATTTCGCCGTTGATTATTTTGGTGAATAATGTTTCGGCCACGAAAACATCGTAGGCGATTATGCGACTTGTACGCTCTGAATATGCCTGGCGAACGTATTCTCACAGTGCCCAACTTGATTACGCTGCTTCGCCTTTGTTGTTTGCCGATTTTCTTATGGTTCTTATTTTCGGTTGAAGACAAGGCTGCGGCCGCTTGGCTTCTTGGCGCGCTTGGGGCAACCGATTGGGTAGACGGTTGGGTCGCCCGCAAGTTCAACCAACAGAGTTCATTCGGAGCCGTTTTTGATCCGAGCGTCGATCGTGGTTTATTTATCGTTGCGGTGATGGCGATCATGGTTGCCGATTCAATGCCGATATGGTTTGGTCTCGCAGTTCTGTTGCGCGAAATTTCGGTCGCCCTCGCTATGTTGATTGCTACGGCTTTCGGCATGCAACGATTTGCCGTGAGCATATGGGGCAAGCGGTATACATTTTTGTTGATGTTCGCAGTGCCGCTGATGCTTTTGGCGGCCGATTATGGTCGAGGTTCAGATCTCGTCTTATATCTTGCTTGGGTGTTTGCGATCCCAGGTCTGATTCTTTCGTATACAACAGCCTTTGCTTATGTGCCGGTGATACGTCAAAATCTTCGTGCTGGTCGACAGGCGAGAAAGGTCTAGTTTTTGCCGTGAAGATTCGTCACGATCGCAGATATTCAAAAGACCACGAGTGGGTGATGCTCAGTTCCACAATTGCGCGTATCGGACTGACCGATTACGCCCAAGATGCACTTGGTGATGTTGTTTTCGTGCAACTGCCACGAATCGGTGACCGTTTCGAATCGGGCGAATATTGTGGCGAAATCGAGAGCTCAAAAAGCGTCTCAGACCTTCACTGTCCTATTTCAGGCATCATCACGAATACAAATCTGTTGCTGACTGAAAATCCCGGATCGTTGAATTCAGACCCATATGGAGACGGTTGGCTTTTTGAACTTTTGGTTGAATCTGACGAGGCGCTTGGTGAACTGTTAGATTTTGATCAATATCAACGCTTGATTGAGGGTTAAATTTTATGGCTTATGTTTTTTGCAACAGTTGTGGCCATCGAAATCCTCCAAATTCGTCGTTTTGCTCGTCTTGTGGCGCCGTTCTTGATTTGCCTGATGAGCGAACTGTGGTCATCGCTCAAGTTGACCCAATGCAAGACTTACCTGGACCTGAAGACAACGCGTCGATTCGGCTCGGCGATATCGGTGAGCATCCAGTTTTAGTTGTGCGATCAGGTGACTTGACGGGCAGCCGTTTTACTTTAAGCAAAGAAAAAACCCAGATTGGTCGACATCAAAATAGCGACATCTTGCTCGATGACATCACTGTCTCTCGACGTCATGCCGAGATCTTTAAGACAGCGAAGACTTTAATCGTGAGAGATTTGGGTTCTCTGAACGGAACATACGTCAATCAAAGTCGGGTTGATGAATTTTCACTTACGCATGGTGATGAATTGCAGGTAGGCAAATATCGCATGGTGCTTTTTAGCAAATCCGACATTTTGTCATGACAGAACATTCATTGATCTGACATGAGCACGGCAAGAAACTATCTTTCAATCGGTGAGGTGCTGGCACTCTTGCTCGAAGAGTTTCCTGATGTCACGATTTCGAAAATAAGGTTTCTTGAGAGCCAAGGTCTGATCGAACCCGAGCGCACTGCTTCTGGATATCGAAAGTTTTCTCAGGCTGAAGTAGACCGACTTAAATTCATTCTGCGTGAACAAAAAGACAATTATCTGCCACTCAAAGTTATTCGAACCCGTCTCGAAGGTGACACAAGCGATGGCATGCTGCGCGATGACGAGATAACTGCTCCCCGTGGATTAGGGCACATTCCTGCGCCAAGAGGTCAGGGACACCCTGCCGGGGTAAAGAAGCTTTCGAAGGCCCCTGATTTGGCGAATTCCCGAACAAATATTTCGCCGATTAAGAACAATGGCGACGAAGTTGATGAGGCTTCATATAACCGATCTGAGATTTTGGTCGCAGCCAACATCGACGAAAAAACTCTTAAAGAACTCGAGAAATTTGGGATTGTCCGCGCTCAAAAAGTTGGCGCAACCGAACTCTACGACCAAGTTGACCTGCAAATTTTGGAAGCCGCGGCAAAATTGATCGAACTTGGACTTGATTCTCGCCACCTTAAAGCTTGGCGTTCGTCGGCTGATCATGAAGTATCACTTTTTGAGAACCGTGTCGAGCCACTACGTCGCCAGCGAAATCCGCAAGCCCGACAAGATGCAATGCAGATGTTTGCCGACCTTGTTGAACAAGGTGCAAGGCTTAGAGCGGCATTGATAGAGGCACAAGCGCGCGATCACGTAGAGCGTCGTTAAGTTTGAGTGTGATCAGGCAAGGTACGATAAGCCGATGATTGAAATGCAACTCGAAGGCATTCGTCTCGAAGTTCCACAAAATACGCCTGTGTTGATGTTGCGCGAACAGTCGGGGTCTCGAAGGGTTATGCCGATCTACATCGGCGCACCCGAGGCGTCGTCGATTCACTATGCGCTTGAGGGTTTGCAACCTGATCGTCCACTTACACACGATTTGTTGATCAATATCGCCGAAGGACTTGACGCTCAACCAGTGAAGCTGGTGATCACAAAAGTTGAACAGAACACTTACTTTGCCGATTTGCATTTTGTGCAGAGCGGCAAAATTGTCGCAATAAGTTGTCGACCGTCCGATGGCGTTGCGGTTGCGGTGCGTTGCTCGATACCGATCTACGCAGAAGAAGACCTTCTAAATAGCGTCGGTAAGGTAGTGCCAGCAACGGCACCCGACAATGCCGAAGAGATTATTGATGATTTTCGCGACTTTATTGACTCAATCAAACCTGAGGATTTTCAGAGTTAGATATTTCTAATTCGGCGTGACAGCCGTAGCCTGAGCATCGGGCGTTGAGGGTCTATCGGGGGCGCAATGGCGAAGCAAAGTTTTAGTGGAAGTCAAGCCGCACAAATTGCGGGTATCACATATCGTCAACTTGATTATTGGGCGCGTACAAATCTGATTCGCCCGTCATTGAGCGACGCAAAAGGTAGCGGAACACGAAGAAGTTACGAATATCGAGATCTACTTGAGCTCAAGGTGATCAAGCAACTGCTTGATGCCGGCATCAAACTTGAGTCTGTTCGTGAAGTATTCAATTATTTGCGAAGCCACGTCGATACTGAAATCGCAGCCGCGCATATCGTTATTAGTGGCAAAGCCGTCGTTTTGTGCCAGGGCGATCAACTTGTCGACGTTGTACGTAATGGACAAGGTGTACTCAATGTTTTGCCATTGGCGAATATCAAATCCGACGTTGACGCAATGATCGTCGGCCTTTCTGAAAAAGTTACGGCGTCAGAATCTTTGCGAGTCGAGAAATTGCGCCAAGCGCAGATGCAATCGACGGCGATCTAATGTCCATAAATTCAGACCTTGTCGCGGCGAAAATCGCTCCATTGATTGGTTCAGTCGGTTCAAAATACATGCTCGACCCTGAAACGATGGCGCATGGTGCTGCAGCCAAATATCCGAATGGATTTGCCTACTATGTTGCCGGTCGAGGGGGAGTGCTTGGTGATGTCGATAGCGATGTTGTTTATTCGGCGTTTATGTTTTTCGAAAAGTCTTTGATCGACAAATTGTGGAACGCTGGTGTGGCCGTCGAGGGTGCCCGTGGGGCAGGCAGGCGATACATGCAAAGTTGTGATGCTTGGGGTCAAAAACATCTGGCAACTGTTGAACATCTTGACCAGTTCATTGCACCTGCCGAAAAATTTGTTCGTGCTGTTGATTCTTCTGGGTTGACCCTTTTCGCAGGCCTGCGTGCTGAACCGTTGCCAGGTGATTTGGCTGCTCGTGCATATCGGTTGATTACATTGATTCGTGAATTAAGGGGTTGTGTTCACATCGCAGCGTGTGTCACGCACGGACTGTCGGGTCTTGAAGCCACTCTGCTCTCGACAGGTGAGGGAATGGCGAAACTGCACGGTTGGGCTCCGCCTTATTCAGATTGTTCGCATCTGGCACCTGTGCGGGACGAAGTTGAGAAGTCAACAAATCAAGCAATGTCGCGGTTGATCAGTCAACATCTTTCAGACGATGAAATGAATCAACTCGCCGAACAAACAATTCGCGTCTGCACCGCCATTACCTGAGATATTCTTATTCGAGGGTGCCGTAGGTGCCGTAGGTGCCGACGGTGCCGGTTGAACGGTGATTGAGCACAGTCTTGACGCTAGTGAGCAGGTCATTGGCAAACCATTGAATTTTGTCATGATGAATTGCATTGACGGTGCAGTGCAGAGAGTCGGGGGGTGTCTGGCGATCGACATACCAGCCACACTTCGATAGTTCGTCGGCAACGGCAAAGACATTCAGCGAGTTTGCGTCACGAGCACCAAAGCAAATCAACGTAGATTCGGGTTCGGCGCGCAATACCAATTGTTCAGAATCGCGAATGATCTTTGCGAGCTCTAAAGTCGCTTCGCGTGCTTGTCGAGTAAGGCGCAGATATCCGTCATCGCCGAGAAAGTGCATCACGGCCCAGGCACTCGCCATCGATCCACCTGACTTGGTTCCTAGCACACCTGATGAGCCATAAAAACCACCGAGCCAATCGTCGGTGATGAAACCCTGATACGAGCGCAAATGTTTTGATGCATACATAATCACCGAGGCGCCTTTAGATGTGTAACCGAATTTGTGCAAGTCAACTGAAATTGAGCTAACACCTGGAACGCGAAGGTTCCAATCTGAAATATTTTCACCAAGGCGCTCTAAATAGGCGAGCGTGACACCACCCATGCAAGCATCGACATGACAGTTGATGTCGTAATCAATCGCGATTTTGGCGATTCCGGTGATGTCGTCAATGACGCCTTGCGGATATTGCGGGGCCGAGCCGACGATCAAAACCGTATTTTCATCGGTGGCGACTCGCATCGCGTTGACGTCTGCACGCCAGTCGGGTCGAACAGCAACTCGCCGAACTTCGACACCGAAATAGGCACCCGCTTTGGCGAAGGCTGCATGCGCCGATGTCGGCAACACCATATTCGGGTTGCGCACACCACGCAGGGCAAATAGGCGATCGCGAGCGGCCTTAACCGCCATAAGGATGCTTTCTGTGCCGCCAGACGTCATGAAGCCGGCCGAGTCAGGCGTCGCGCCAAGCCAAACACCAGCCATCGCCACAACTTCGGCCTGAATTCGCTTAAGACTAGGAAATGCGTCAGTGTTAAGAGCATTCTCGCCACTGAAACGTCGATATGCCTCTTCGGCGACTGCTAGCGCATCAGCGCCGGCGTTGTAGGCGAGACTGAAGGCTCGACCTTCACGCCAGCGAACATCGCGATCGCGCATTGCCTCAAGACTTTCAAAAACCTCGGAAGCCGACCAACCAGTCTCAGGCATATTGCCTTTTTTGTCTGAAGACGCAGGCGACGGGGAGTTATTCAATGTGTTTATGTGCCTTGTTCTAGTCTATATTAACTTTACATAACTAACATTATGGGCGAAAGAGATAACCTGAGAAAACAAGCTAGACGATAACAAAAGCCTCATGCTGCCCGGCTTGGGCTCGGGTGCAACTGATCTTCGGCCAAAGGTTTAGCAGCCTGCAGAAGCCACTTTAGAGCCGCCTTGAAGTCTCTAGTCGTTGGGTCAACTGAAGGGTCTAAGTCGGCCTCTACATCGGCGATCGCACAACGCAGAACGTAAACCTGGTCTCGCAGCGCATCGAGTTCTTTGCGGGCAATGACCAATTCGTCCTCGCTGAGGGCTAACTCTGATGCCCGTTGGCGTGCTACCCAATCCCATTGGCGACAAGCCTGGCAACAAAATCGCCGGGGTCGCCCGGCGCCCGTGCGTTGCGAAATCGGCGACCTGCACCATTGACAACGCGACAAACTGACCGCCGATAATGCCTCTCGATCTGGGCTTTTAGATGATTTCGTCATGACGAAAACCTACGCCGTCAAACCTCAAGATTGGTGGATTATCCAAAGGCATACTTGTCAGGTGAAAATTTCGTTGCCAGCACCCCGTCGGCTTATGGCG
Organism: Actinomycetota bacterium; assembly: GCA_009923685.1. Lineage (GTDB taxonomy): Bacteria > Actinomycetota > Acidimicrobiia > Acidimicrobiales > Ilumatobacteraceae > BACL27. Next base: position 10,481 of record RFTA01000004.1, on the reverse strand, counting down.
TCCGACAATGCTGCTGGTGTTCACCCCAACATCCTCGAGGCGATAAATCGAGCCAACAGTTATCACGCCCTCGGTTACGGTAATGACAGTTATACAGCGCATGCGAAGAGATTGTTCAACCAATTATTTGATTCAGAGACAACGACAGAATTCGTGTTCGGTGGTACTGGAGCGAATGTCCTTGCACTCGCCTGCATGCTCAAGCCTGCCCAAGCCGTCGTTTGCACATCATCGGCGCACATAGCAGTAGATGAAGCTGGTGCGCCTGAAAGATTTCTCGGCGCAAAGTTGATCGACATCCCAACGGTCGACGGCAAACTAAAACCGAGTGACATTCAAAGCGTCGTGCATTTGCGTGGCAGCATTCATCACGCCGAACCGGCTGTAGTTTCGATAACTCAGGCAACCGAACTCGGCACCATCTATTCGGCAAAAGAAGTTCGCGCGATCTGTGAAACTGCACACGAACTTGGCATGCTCGTTCACATGGATGGTGCGCGAATCGCCAACGCCGCCGTTGCTCTCGGGGCGACGCCAGAAGCATTGCGTAGTTTCACAGTCGATGCAGGGGTTGATGTATTGAGTTTCGGTGGCGTAAAAGCCGGGCTGATGTTTGGCGAAGCCGTCGTTTTTTTTAACACAAGTCTTGCAACGCGTGTCGAATACATTCGCAAACAAGTTGCACAGCTCAATTCAAAAATGAGATTCGTCTCGGCGCAATACGTCGAACTCTTACAAAACGATCTTCTTTTCAGTCTTGCGAAAAATGCGAATTCGATGGCACTCGCTCTTTATGAGCAAACCAGAGGGCACAAATCACTGAATCTCACCACTCCTCCGGTAGTCAACAGTCTCTTTCCGACGATTCAGCAGCCGGCCGCAAGCGCCCTTCGCGAATGGACATTCTTTTGGGATTGGGACGAACCAAGCCATCAATATCGCTGGATGACTGCCTGGGACACGTCTTTAGATGACGTCGCGACATTCGCCGAAGGGGTTTCACAAGCGCTCAAGATCTAATTGACTGATCAGTTAGTTATCGCCTATCTTTCAGGTTGTGTCAAGCGCTGACTTCTTTCAGAGAAGACTCGAAACCGACGACAAGTGGATGAACGATGCGGCGTGTCGTGGACTCGCAGACATATTTTTTCCTCCGGCTGCCGAGCGACCTCAGGCTCGTGAACGACGCGAGCAAATGGCCCGTGCAGTTTGCGAAACTTGCGAAGTTCTTTCAACTTGCAGAGACTTCGCTCGAAATCATCATGAATATGGTTTCTGGGGTGGCGAGTCTGAAGAACAGCGTCATCAAGCTGGTTTTCACCTGATCGCACCGATAGGTATACGCGCTCGCTCTTAGCCGCTTGCCACGTAAAACAAAATTTCTGCGAGACTGAATTATGGTCTTCGGCAAAGTCTCGACTAGCCAGTCTTTGCCTCAAGCCAGACAAAATGTTTTGGATGCTTGGTCGAGCTTCGGCGATTCGCGCGCAATCGTCGAGTTCGACGAAGTCTCGGCACACGTCTCAACGAATCGAGTTTTTCGAATAACTCTTGCAGATCGCTCGAGTCTGATCGCCAAGGTGAGCTCATATGGCTCATACTTTCAATTCGCCGAAGACCATGATCGCCTGGCTCGCTGCAGCAAACTCCTTGGCGGCTCTCGATGGTCGGGGTTTCTTGCCGAAGTATTGACAAAGAACGGTCGACCCTTTACATGGTACGACGGCCAATGTTGGGCAGTTTTTTATACTGATGTGCAAGGCACCACAGGTTTGCCAAAAATTCTCGGTGACAGCGATATTGAAACTTTGGCCAAAGAAATCGCTGAATTTCATCTCGCCTGTGCCGAGATCAGCAAATCTCTTCCACCAACGTCTAACTCGGTCAAAGGCGACGCAATTCATCTCTACGATCTCTTGCGCGATAACGACGCAACGACTCATTTCGGACTTGATTTGCAAGCCATCGCAACTCTTCGCCGATATACGCACGATTTGTTGTTGCAACTTGAAAATATTCACTATGACGAATGGACACGAATACCGATCTTGGTCGACTGGAATCTCGGCAATTTTTCAGTTGAGAAAAGATCTCAGCTAGATGACTCAAATCAAACCGCATCGTTCAAATTCTCAACAAGATGGGATTACGATTGGTTCCGTATCGAGTCTCGCCTGCTTGATTTCTATTTTTTAAGTCGAGTTTCTTCAAAAACTGGTGATAAAACTCAATTTTCATACTCGGCCCACACACTCACCGAACCAAGGTTCGTCAAATTTATCGCGGCTTACCACAAGGTTTATCCACTAACAGCAACCGAAATCGAATTCTTGCCGTTTGCTTATCGATTTTTTATTCTCAACTATGTCATTCGTGAGGGCGCCAGATTCTTTAGGGCCGACCTTTGTGCCCAGTTCCGCAGAGATGCAGCGAACAACTATTTACTCGAGTCAGATCGACTCGATCTGACTCAACTGCTCAAGGTTGTCGGCTAAAAGACAGTTTTCAATTCGTCATGACAATTTTCGCGAAATAAGTTAGTCGCGAATTTTGCGCAATTTTTCTCGAAAAGTTTTACCCTTTGCAACATAAACTCGCACCCCATGCTCGATATCTTCTTGACGAGCACGCCCCTCTTTGATCACCGCGGGCGAACCCACAGCCAAAGCCCCTGCAGGTACGACTGTGTCGTTGAGAACGACCGAATTCGCCCCCACGATCGCGCCAGTTTCGACTACAACTCGATGCAAAACAACTGCGCCAGTTGAAACCTGCGAACCAGACATGATTGTGCAGGCCTCTAAATGCACGATATGACCGATCACGCAATCATCGCCGATGATCGTCGGTGTGTCTGGGGTCGTATGAATTACACAATTATCTTGAATGCTGGTGCGCGCACCGATTCGAATTTCGCCATCGTCTCCACGAAGTACGGCGCCTGCCCAAATTGTTGATTCGGCACCGATTTCTACTGCGCCGATCACGACTGCCTCGGGGTGAATAAATGCAGTCTCGTGAATCTTCGGAACTCGATCGCCCAACGCGTATATCGCCACGAAAACAAGGTAGTCGTTCGGCAAAGCGAATATGTTAAATCGCAAGTTTGCCTATACCGTAAAGGCTCATGTCTAGGCGTCTTGATATCGAGTTGACGAGTGCGCGCGAAGACGGAACATGGACTTGGCGTGCTGCTGGCGCCAAAGTTCCAAAAGGTGTCGTTGAGTCAGGGCTTTTACCTGGCGAGAGCAAAGTCGGTGATGTACTAAAAATTGAGGCAGACTTTGACATCGATGGCATCACTGTCCTGTCGGTGGTTCCACAACGCGACAAGGCGCAAAAAGCAACTTTCCTGCAATTGATCGATGACAAACCTTTTGCGGGTGTGACCGAAAAACTTGCGAAGAAATCGAAATCAGATCGACCACAACGCGACAAGCGGGGTCCCCGTACAGATCGTCCCGAACGCACCGAGAACAAAGACCGAACTCCACGATCTGAGCGTCCACCGCGACAACGAGAACCCCGCACATCCGACGCAAAAACCTCGAACCCCGTCGTTCAGATTCCAGAGCGTCCAGCTGCCAAACGGTTGAAACCAAATCGCAAACATCGGTCGGCAGTTTTGCAATCGCTTCCGGCAGAACAACGCAGCGTCGCTGAGCGAGCCCTTAGTGGCGGCATTCGCGCCGTTCGCGAGGCGATCAAGACTCAAAATGAGCAGTTGAAATCAGAAGGTAAACCTGAAATCAAAGCTGACGGACTCATTTCGATGGCACAAGACATTTTGCCGAAACTTCGCGTTGCCGAGTGGCTTGACAAGGCTGAAGCGGCCAAAAATGATCTTGCACTTCTTGATTTGCGAGATTTACGTGCAGTCGTTGTCGGTGCAGACGACCCAATGGTGGTCCGAGATGAATCAACACGCGAACTCGCAACCGAATTAAAACAAGCACTTAAAGTGCGCCAAGAATCAGAAATGTCCCAATGGCTCGACGACATCAAACTCGCCTTATCCGCGTCTCGCGTTTTGAGAGCAATCAAACTCTCGGGCGAACCGCCGAAAGCAGGGGTACTATTCCCTGCCGATCTTGGACAACAGTTGGCCAAAGCCGCCGCCGATTCATTGTCTAACGAAGCAAGTTCAGACCGTTGGATTGCAGTACTTGAAGCTCTCGCCTTCTCGCCTATTCGCACTGCCGTAAAACCTCTCGGGGCGCCGCAAGCGACAACCGACGCCTTGCGTGCCACTGTTAAACGACTCGCACCACTCGTGCCACAAATTGCCGCTCTTTTCGCCATAGAAGTCGTCGTTGGTGCGCAAACTCCACGACCACTGCGGGCACCTCGTCCAAAGCGTGAATTCAAACGAAAGCCGAAAACAGCGAAAGTGTCCGACACTACGCCAGATACAAAGAGTGCTGCTGCGCCTGTCGTCGAATCAACCTCGGTTGCCGAGACGCCTGCTGACTCGACTATTGGTCAAACCGCTTAACGAATTAGTCTTGCCTTATGGCAAACATCGTTGAATATGAAGTTCGCGGCAAAATCGCGATCATCACACTGAACCGTCCAGAAGCGCGCAACGCCGTTAACGGTGACGTAGCGAGCGGTCTCGAGGCCGCTATCGACAAACTTGAATCTGATTCAAATGTGTGGATTGGCATCTTGGCGGCAAATACATCCGGTCAAGAGCGACCCGTCTTTTGCGCCGGCGCCGATCTAAAAGCGATCAACTCGGGTCAAGCTGCTGCGCTAAATACAAAACGTGGTGGTTTCGGTGGCTTTGTTTATCGTGACCGCAAAAAGCCGGTGATCGCCGCGGTTGATGGTTTAGCAACTGCTGGCGGTTGTGAATTGGTTCTTGCATGTGACATGCTCGTGGCGACAACACGTTCTGCATTCGGGCTTGCCGAGGCAACACGAAACCTCATTGCCGGTGCCGGCGGCCTATTCAGGTTGCCACGTGCGATCGGTCGAGCGGCAGCGATGGAAGCAATTCTCACTGGAGAACCATTCACTGCTCAACGTGCATACGAACTGGGCATGGTCAACAAACTTGTCGATCCGAATACAGTCATCGAAGCAGCGATAGATCTTGCCCAAAGAGTTTGTAAAGCCGCTCCCCTCGCGGTTTGGGCCAGCCGAAAGGTCGTCCTTGCTTCTGAAACCGAATCAGACGAAACGCTCATAGACATGACAAACAAAGAATTTGGTGCGGTTTTGGCCTCTGAGGACACAAAAGAAGGCTTAACGGCATTCATTGAAAAACGTCAGCCCAATTGGCAGGGTAAGTAGATCTAATTCGACAGATCGGTGGTTGCAACAATCAACCTCGCCACCAATCCTGATCGCTCAAAGAGATTTTTAGTTTCTCTGTCACCAGGTAGCGCAAGCGCATCTAAAGCGACCATCGCCTCTGACCGCGCCCAAGCAATTATCGCAGCGACAAGTGCATCGCCGATACCGATATTGCGAGCGTCGTGAGTCACAAAAACTTGCTCGATCGTCGAAAACTTTCTTGAATCCGAAACGCCTCGTCGCGCGACGATGAAACCCATCACGACGCTGTCAACGCCAGCGACAAGAACCACCGTTGAAGCCTCAAGAATTTGTTTGGGCCAATTATCACCGACAACTCTTACTTCTTCGGCGAGGCGTGAACCTCCACGAAAGTGATCTAGGTTTGCTCTAGCTTCTTGTTCGAGAAGTTTGAGAATTTCACAGTCGCTTTCGATTGCTTTGCGACAAAAAACTTGCACAAGCGAAACTAAGAGGTTTTAAAGAGCGGACAAGCATCGTCTTCGACAGGGCAACCAGGAGCATTTTGTCTCACCAACAAGAAGCAGTGGGTGCACTGTGTTTCATCTGGTCGACGCGGTTGCAGTCGCTCTACTCCGTCGGTGCGATCATCGCCGACAACTTCTTCCTCTTCTTCGGGTGCCGTCTCTTGTGGCGAAGACAACTTTTCTTGCAAAATCGAAGAAAGATCGGCCTCAACGTCGTCTTCGGTTCTTAAATCGTCTTCGTCGTCGTCGTCATCAGCACTTTTAGCCTTGACCGTCTCGACCGGCGCAATCGTTGATCCCTCATCGGTGATCAATGGATCAACCACCAGCACATCTGGGTCAACCTCTAGATCGTCTTCGCCTTCGAGCAATTCTTCAGGGTCGAGGTCACCTTCAACATCAGCCAAATCATCAGGCTCGATTTCGTCCGAAACTATTTCTTCGGCACCTTCAATTTCAATTTCTTCTTCGTCAGCCATGTTGTCCTAAAAATATATTCATTTGAAGCGCGCATAGTATCGGACATCTGCCGCCATAACTCCAAATCGGCTTTCGACCCATTATTTGCGCCTTGCTTCGGCGCGCCGCTCAGAATCGAGGCGCTCGAGTTCTGGGGCATCCTTAACTAAATGTGTCATCGCTTCAGCAACTGCTTTGTGACCAGCCTTTTCAGCGATTAAACGATGCATTTCAATTGCAACTCGACGGTAGGACGGATGACCCTGTGGTGATGAGCGCAATTCGAGCATATGGATGGCTTCGCGGGCGTTGAATTGCATGACATAGCGCAAGCGATATGCCATGGCCACCGCATACGGTGCCTGACTCGGATAATCGCTCAGTAGTGCGTCGTAAAGCGAACTTGATCTCTCCATTGCCTCGTCAAATTGCTGACCCAAACCCGCTTCAACAATTAGTTCAGGTCGAACAAATCCGTGATGCGGCGTCAGTCTCTGCCATTCAATCGTCAGAAGTCTGTGACGTTGTAAATCGCGAAAGGCACCGTAGTCGCCCAGAACGTCGAAGCGATAATCAATTCTCTCGAAAGCACGACCAGGTTTATGACGTCGATTCTCACGGTTGCCGACATAGGCCCGAATTAGCGCAACACGTTGATCGTGGCTCAACTGTTGCACTTCTCTACGCAGTTGAGACTCTGGCAAATGAGAACTCGAGTAACAGATGGCTGCCAGCAATTTCTCTTCTCCATCCGGATCAAAGTCAGTCAGAACAACTTCTTGCGACTCGCTGGGGTCAAGCGCTCCAAAATATTCGTCAACCAAATCGACGGTCGCCTGCTCACGCTCAGCAAGATATTCGGTCCAACGCCCTCCACGATCGGCAACATCAACTCGCCGCAAAAAGCTTGGCACGACTTTTCTAAGCTCTTCAAGCATCAAGTCGGCATAGAGCCTCGCCTCGGGCAATTGGTGACCACGCATTCTCATTAGCAAGGCCTCGTAACCTTGCCCCGTGCCGTAGATACCCAGATTTGAAAGTGACGCTGCCGGCAATACACCTCTAACAGCGTCAAGGCCCTTTGCTCGTGTTGCTTGTTTGAAGACGAAATCTGAGACGTTTGAGTCGCGTTTAACGGTCTTGCGTATATATGCCGTCACTGATTCGACCATCGACGAATATGAATCAAACATTCGATCCATGTCGCCGACATAACGTGTACCGAACGGCCCGTTCAAAATATCGGCATCTCGGTAGAACCGATAACGACCGCCGAGCCGCGCGTCGTAATTTATGTATCGCGTGCTTTGTTCGAGATAACTCATCAATCTGCCACGTTCAAGAATTTTCGTAAGCAAATTTGATGCCTGCTCACAGGCAAGATGCACACCGCCCAACTGGGCAACACTGTCGTCGCCGTATTCGACAAATACTTTCTCGTATAGATCTTCAGCACGCTCAAGCCCAATTGTCGCGTCGACGCCTATGTCACCACTCAAATCAAGGTCATTGACAAATTCGTCCAAGAAAAGACGGCGCAGACTTTTCGAACTGCGACTGTATCGAGCGAACAGCGCACCCTTGACGACTTCTGGAAGGTTTACGAGAGCAAAAACCGGACCGTCGAGATTCGTAAAATAGCGACGAAGAATCTCGCGTTCATCTTCGCCGAAGGACTCTGGCACATACACCGTCACGGCGCGTTATCTTACGAGTATCCACGTGCGAGATGCGGGATTGCCGAATTTGCGCAGAATTGAGGTTAAAAATAACTCAAATTACACCAGCAGGCACTTTGCCATCACCAAATGCCAATTTGACATCGGCCTGCAGTTCGCTCGAAAGCCACATATCGATCGCCGTCATCGCCATGATTTTTGCACCTTCGACGATCGCTTTGCTGGCCTCATCGCCCTTGGTGAAGTCGGCGAATGCCGCACTGTGTAGCGAGACGCCACTTGGGGCAACCTGCAACATCGGATGAATTGAAGGCACTAGATAGCTGATATTGCCCATGTCGGTTGATCCGCCACCGGTGCCGGGTAGAAACTCGCTGGTCATTCTTCGGCCGAATTGCTCGGCATTTCGAATATAACTTTCAAGCAATGGAATATTGTCAACCAAATCTGCAAACGGATTCTTCTGCCAGTCAAAAGAAACGGTGCAGCCGGCCGCGATCGCTCCACCTTCAAGACACTTCGTCACGCGATCTTTCAACGGCTGCAACGATTCGATTGTCGGTGATCGCACGTACCAATCCATTTCGGTTTCGCGTGGCACAATGTTTGGCTTCTCGCCTGAATTGGTAAATATCCCGTGAATGCGCTCTGTTGGCAGAATGTGCTGCCGTAACGCTGCGACATTCATATAACCAAGCACGGCGGCATCAAGGGCATTTCTGCCCTTGTGAGGCGAAACTGCTGCGTGTGCTGCCAAGCCGTGAAACTTCACGAACAAGTTTTGAATCGCGATCGCGTTCATTCTCGCAAGATCGGCATCAGCGGGGTGAATCATCATCGCCGCGTCAATGTTTCTGAACGCTCCCTTTCTTGCCATCTCAATTTTGCCGCCACCACCTTCTTCGGCTGGTGTGCCCATCAACGCGAGATTTCCACCGCATTGTTCTGCAACTGCACTCAATGCAAGACCTGCACCAAGACCAGCCGTGGCAATAATGTTGTGACCGCAGGCGTGACCAATACCAGGCAATGCGTCGTATTCGCACAACACTGCAACTGTTGGGCCGTCGCCACCGTTAATTCGCGCGTCAAAAGCGGTGTCCAGCTCGAAAGCGCCGCGGGTTACGTTAATTTTCGAGTCGGCAATGTAATCAGTCAAAATTTTGTGAGCAAAGTGTTCTTCAAAATTTGTCTCGGGCTTCTCATGAATCCGTTGGCTTATGTCGATCAAGTCATGTGCGCGCGAATCAATGTCACGACAGACAACACTTTTCAGTTCGTTGATTTGTTCAATATTTGAGCTTTTGGTCATAAGCCAATATTAATCGTCACCAGTAAAGACTCACGGCGTCGGGTACAATAACGAAGCGACAACTACTGATTCTGCCAACGTTTTGACCTTCAATAAAAAGGTAAGGCACTTCGCTACAGTCGGCCGAATACTCAGTGGCTTGGTGATAACGAATATTTGGGTGTGGCAAGTGGGTGCCTGATTTCATTCGCCGAATCGCGACCATTCGCTGACGAAATTTGATTCTCTCTTGAAATTCGATCACATCGAGTCGTCCGTCGTTTGGGTGGGCGCGTGGTGCCCAATCGCGCTTTTTGTCGAAAGATGAGTTCATCACGCCGACTCTTACACCATGCAGTCTGCTTTTCCCGATAAAGGCGTTACCGACAAAATATCGGTGAGATTCAATATCTGAATTCTTCGCAGCTCGATTCTCAACTGGTGTAAATATCGCCTGAATCAAATCAAACTGGGTCTTTAGAAGAGTAGAACTCCCAAGGTTCGCGCCCTTGATACCCAATGCTCGTGCCATCACAGAATGAACAATCGCCAAATTGATCGGTGTGATTGAGGCATCAAACAATTGGGTGATTTTCTCGCTTGCCGCAAAGTCGTCGGCGACAACCTGTAGGTCGCTAGGCCGCTGCGAGTAATGACCCCATTCTCGGCCCTTCTTGATCGTCACAAACCGCCCACCGATGCTCCTTGTGATGCGGCGACTACGCCGCGCAACAATGAATTGGCCGCCTTCTCGGCATTGATCGCGGTTTGGGGATTGGGTGCGATCAACGCGATTTGTCGAAGTAGATCGATAAGTTGCTTAGTTGTTCGAACAAAATCACCCGCGGTTAAATCGTCATTCAATATGTCGATCAAATCACATCCACTCGCCCACTCGAAGATGATTGCCATCAAACCGGCATCAACGTCACGATGGGGTGAGATGCCTGAGGCATTCTCATCTTTAGAAATCTGTTTACTTAATTCGTTAATCATCTTCCATCTGCCTTGCAGCGACTTTGGAATTTCGGGTTTTGGCGGTTCTTCGGCTCGACGAAACTCGTATACGAAAACGCTCAGCAACGAGGCAAGCTCGGCTGCCGATAAATCATCAAATAATCCGCTGCTCAAAGATTCGGCGACCACCAGATCGAGTTCGTGAAATATTCTTGACAACGAGCGTCCTTGATCGGTCAGTTTCCAGCTCGCAACGTAACCTCTACGCTCCATCAAACGAACCAAATCATCAAACTTTGCGCTAAC
>RFTA01000030.1 GCA_009923685.1 Actinomycetota bacterium | reverse complement strand
AGCCGGAAGGCAGCAGCCTTCATCGGATCCATTTGAGTGCCGCAGATCGCCTGGCCGTCACTTCAGTCGACGGAAGCGGTGTGCAAAGCTTTTGTGAAGTCGGGATAAAAATTTGACAAACGAAAATTCAGCGACACCAAAAGTTTCGGTCTTGATGACCTGTTACAACGCGGCGGCAACTATCGAAGAAAGCGTGCGCAGCGTTCTGTCACAAACGTTTAATGATTTCGAACTGGTACTGGTCGATAACTGCTCGACTGATGAATCAATGGCGGTCGTGCAGAGACTTTCTGACCCTCGTATTCGAATTGTCGCACTAAACAAAAACCATGGTCGCACCCCTGCGCTGAACATCGCTTTGAACAATGCCCGGGGCAAATACGTCGCAATTCTTGATGCCGACGACACATCAACAACCGACCGATTTCAATTACAAGCGGACCTTCTCGAAAAAAAATCTGATCTCGTATTGGTGGCAAGTTGGTATCGCAACATTGACTCTCATGGAAATTTGATCAACGAAGTAAGAACACCAACGAAGCATCTCGATTTAGTCAGAAGATTGGCGAGCAATTGTCCATTCATGAATTCAGCCGTAATGTTTAAAGCAGATTCGATACGTCGCCTTGGCGGTTACGACGAAACGTTTGCATATTCTCAAGATCTCGCACTTTGGTTAGGGCTGGCAACTCTCGGCAAATTCGAAATTTTGCCAATGTTTTTGACAAATATTCGTTTGACCACGACCTCGCTGACGAATATCCCAAGTTTCGGGCTTGCCCGAACACATGACGCATACGTTTTGTATCGACGGGCTCAGGCTCTCGAAGGTCTGCGGGTTATCGACAAATTGCGTGGCCAGCGCACCATTGGGTTATATGGGTTGTTGTATGCATGGCGATCGTTGCGCGCGGGCAATGTCGTGCGCGCAATCGGGTTGACAATTACAAATTTTTGGGCGATACCGATTGCCTTTTTCGAACTGCTACGCAAGGGGCTTAAGTTTTTCAAGCCGGTCAAGTAGGTGTGTGGCGCCAAACTCTTTGAGCAGACCAGCAAACTCAGGTTCTGCACCCTGCCACTTCCAACTGTCGACAGTGCCAACTGGTACATCATCGACGAGAGTTGCCAATGTTCGAAAGAGTTCGGCAAGTTTGCGATTTTCTCGCAATGTTCGCGCGAGTTTTTCGACGCCGCGCAAGGTCGTCAGACCATCTTGCTTCCATTGCTCATGGTCATCAGGAATTTTGTCGAGCGAAATGTATTTGGCCAAGACGCTCGAAGCACTCTTGGCACCCCAACCTGACAGACCTGGAAACCCGTCGGCACTGTCACCAACAAGCGCCAAATAGTCGGCGATCGATTCTGGACCAACCCCAAACTTTTTACAAATCTCGTTTTCATCGAGCACCAAATTGTTGCGACGGTCGACTTGCACCACTCGACGACCACTGACGCACTGACCTAAGTCTTTGTCTGGCGTCAAAATTCGCACTTGATGAACACGACGGTCTTCACATGCGATGACGACAGCCGATGCGAGTGCGTCATCGGCCTCGTATTTCTCCATTGCCCAAACCGTCACACCTAATGCGCGCAACGCATTTTCAATGATCGGAATTTGCTCGAGCAGAACGGGCTCCATGCCCTCACTCGTCTTGTAGCCGTCATATAAATCGTTGCGAAAACTCTCGATCACATGATCGGTGGCCACACCGATATGGACCCGCGACGCAACATGATCATCACCACACCAAACAAACCAGCCAACACACAAGCCAAAAACAACGCCAGCATCGCAGTTGAATAGCCGATGAAGCCGAGATGCCAACCGAGAACCGCCATCAATCGAACATCGCCCGCACCGAGCGACCCGCGAGAAATTTTGTTCGAAAAGAACGAAACGGCAATACCGAGTATCGCGCAAACAGAGGACGAGACGAGAAAATCATAATTTGAGTTATTCGCAGCATTAAGACTCAGAAGCAAAACGCCACTACATGCGAGAGCATGCGAAATTTGTCGCACTAGCCGATGAGTATAAAAATCGATTAAAGATTGCAGCAACAACCCCGCACAAAGAATTGCAAAGCACGCACGCAACTCAAATTTTGAAAAACTACGAAAAACTAAATCGGCTACAAACGCACCAACTACAAAACAAAATGCGAGCACCTTGCCCGACATCGGTCGAGTCTCTGAATCAATCTTTCTGATCAAAGACTTTGCGAAGTACCCCAGACTCAGGCCGCTCAAAGAGCCAAGCGAAATCGTCAGCGCTCGGCTCAAGGTGATATTTACTCTTGAACTAACTCGATCAATGTGCCGAAACTGCCCTTGGGGTGAAAAAATGCCACCGTCGTGCCGCGCGAACCTTTTCGCGGTGCCTTGTCAATGGGTGTCGCACCAGCAGCAACCATTGACTGAAGAGCCTTTGCGCAATCAGCAACTCGATAGCCGACGTGATGCAAACCCTCGCCTCGTTTTTCAAGCGATTTCGCGACCGGTGAATCTGGTCGGGTTGGTGTCAATAGTTGCACATAACTCTCGGCCACTTTGAGCAGAGCCTCTTCAACGCCGTCTTGCTCGACGACTTCTCGATGCGTGACGGTCGCACCAAACGCGCGCTTGTAATAATCGATTGCCGCCTCAAGATCTTTGACGGCGATCGCCACATGATCGATTTCAGTTAGCAACATGATGTCTCCTTAACTTCTACGAAAGTGGCGAAAGTTCTTTTCGCCAACCTTTTCACGAAACTCTGGGTTGTTGATGCCCATGCCTTCGCGTGGAGCCATGCACAACACGCCGATTTTTCCTTCGTGCATGTTTTTGTGCACTTGATATGCGGCGTCGCCTGTTTGATTGAGGTCAAACACCTGTGACAACACCGGGTGAATCATGCCTTTAGAAATGAGACGATTCGCTTCCCATGCTTCGCGATAGTTGGCAAAATGTGAACCAACAAGCTTTTTCAAGCGCATCCAAAAGTAGCGATTGTCGAACTCCATCATGTAGCCGCTGGTTGCCGCACACGTTGCAACTGTGCCGCCCTTCTTGGCTACATACATTGATGCGGCAAAAGTTGAACGACCAGGGTGTTCAAAAACAATGTCTGGGTCTTCACCAACAAGTGCGCGAATGTCGCCACCAAAACGACGCCACTCTTTTTCGTCGTGAGTGTTTTCGTCTTTCCAAAACTGATAGTTGCCTGCACGACGGTCGATGATTGCTTCAACACCCATGCCGCGAAGAATTTCTGCTTTGTCAGCAGAACTGACAACCCCAACCGGAATACCACCGCCATTGAGAACATATTGCGTTGCATACGCGCCAATACCACCAGTTGCCCCCCAGATCAAAACCACATCACCTTGTTTCATGTGTGCACCGTTTGGCGAAACAAGCATGCGATAGCTGGTGCTGTTGCACAACGCATTGACCGCCGCTTCTTCCCATGACAAATGCTCGGGCTTTGGCATGAGTTGGTTTGCTTTCACCACACTCAAATCGGCGAGACCGCCGAAATTTGTTTCGTATCCCCAAATTCGTTGGTTACTGCCAAGCATTGAGTCGTTGTGCGATGTCGGGTCTTGATCGTCAACGTGGTTGCAATGCACGGTGATTCGATCGCCGGGTTTCCAGTTGCGAACAGCCGAACCAACTCGCAACACAACGCCCGAAGCGTCGCTACCCATGATGTGATACGCAAGATCGTGACGCTTTGCCCATTCGCTTTCGCGCGCCAAACGAGTGAGCGCACTAAAAGTAGAGATCGGCTCAAAGATGCTCGACCACACCGTATTGAAATTGATGCTGCTCGCCATGACGGCGATTAGTGCTTCGTCTGGCGCAATCTGCGGAACAGGTACTTGCTGAATGTGCACGCTCTTGCGCGGGTCTTTGTCGGCAGAAGCAACACCAGCAAACATCTCTTGTTCGTCTTTACGCACCACCGCTGCGCGATATGTCTCGGGCATCTGTAAAGCAGAAAATGCCTTGGTGTCGGCATTGTTTTCGATGGCTTCGAGAATGCTTTTCATGGGTTTAAGGGTAGTGAGCGAATCCGCCTACGCTCTAACCCATGGCTGGCTCATACATAATCTCTGGCGCTCGCACACCGATTGGCAAACTCAGTGGAGCACTCGCTTCGTTCAGCGCCGCCGAACTCGGTGGTTTTGCTATCGCCGAAGCGCTAAAACGTGCAGGCGTCGCCCCGCATGAAGTTGAACATGTGATCATGGGACAAGTATTGATGGCTGGCCAAGGTCAAGTGCCGTCGCGACAGGCCGCAGTGAAGGCCGGAATACCGATGAATATTCCGAGCGTGAACATCAACAAAGTTTGTTTGTCGGGTCTCAACTCGATTTATCTGGCCGATCAAATGATCGCCAATGGTGACGCCGACATCGTCGTCGCGGGTGGCATGGAGAGCATGACAAATTCTCCATATCTAGCGATGGGCGCACGAAGTGGATATCGATTCGGTGATGTGCAAATGCTCGACGCAATTCAACGAGACGGTTTGTGGTGCGCATTTGACGCTTGCCTCATGGGGCTTGGCACCGAAAGATATGCAGCAGGAGAAATCAGTCGTGAAGCACAAGACGACTTGGCCATGAAGAGCAATCAGCGGGCGGCTGCGGCAATCGCCGACGGCAAACTTGCCGAAGAAATCGTTTCAATAACGATTCCGCAACGCAAGGGCGACCCCGTTGTCGTCAGCAACGACGAGGGCGTTCGCGCGTCAACAACAATGGAGTCACTCGCCTCGCTTAAGCCAGCATTTGACAAAACTGGCACCGTTACGGCGGGCAATGCAAGCCAAATCAGCGATGCAGGTTCAGCCGTCGTGATGATGTCAAAACGCGCGGCAGAAAAACGCGGTGTCAAACCACTCGGTGAATTTGTTTCATACGGAATGGTCGCTGGCCCAGACACAGCCTCGCTGTTGCATCAACCGAGCCGCAGCATCATCAACGCACTCGACCGTGTCGGCAAAAAAGTTTCTGATGTCGACTTGTTCGAAATCAACGAAGCGTTCGCCGCTGTCGGCATTGCCTCGATGCGCGATCTTGGAATCACCGATGAAATTGTCAATGTCAACGGTGGCGCGATTGCTCTCGGTCACCCGATCGGCATGAGTGGAAATCGTCTGGCAATAACTTTGCTCTACGAACTTCGTCGCCGAGGCGGGGGTCTTGGCGCAGCAGCGCTTTGTGGCGGCGGCGGTCAAGGTGACGCTTTGATAATGCGCGTCGGATGATCTTTAACTAATTTTTAGCCGGCGACTTCGCGACGCCCCTCAAGTGCACGACCCAAAGTAAGCTCATCGGCGTATTCGAGATCACCACCAACTGGCAAACCACTGGCGATTCGCGTGACTTTGACGCCAAGTGGCCGCAAAACTCTTGCCAAATACATCGAGGTGACATCGCCTTCAGTGTTTGGGTTCAGACACAAAATCACTTCTTTGACTTTTTGTGGTTCGATTCGTTGCAACAATTCGCGAATTTTTAATTGTTCAGGACCGACACCATCTAGTGGATTGATCGTGCCGAGCAAAACATGGTATTGCCCGCTGAACTCTCGGGTTTTTTCTATTGCCACGACGTCACGCGACTCTTCGACGACACAAATAGTCGTCGGGTCTCTTCTGTCATCGCTGCAGAACTGACATAAATCGGCCTCAGAGAAATTTGAGCATCGTTGACAAAACTTGACGGTCGCCTTGGCTTTATTAATCGAAGACGACAAGTGTTCGACGTCGCGATCTTCGCTTTTAATCAAGTGAAAAGCGATACGTTGGGCAGACTTTGGGCCGATACCCGGCAGTCGTGACAAAGCGTCAATCAGTGCTTGCATCGGTTGGGTATATGCCGAAGCCATCGCTAACTACTTCTTGTCATCGATAATTTTTGAACCAGGAAACGCCTTGGCAAGTTCATCGATGGGCGAAGAAGCTTTGCCGGGTGGCGCCTGAGTTGTTTCAGCCAAATCTTCGATTGCCTCGTAGTCGTCGTGCTCTGGCGCACTCGCTGCAGTCTTGCCACGCTTTGGAGCTGCGACAACAAAATTAATTTCTAATTTTTTACCGGCGATTCGAAGCAATGAATCGAGCAAAGTTTGCAGGTGCTCATTTGATTTAGAAATGTGCATCTCGCTGGGTGCACCAAGAGTAAGCACGCCGTCTCGGCAATCGTTGACGGTGACGGCACTAAAAAGCGCCCGTACGATTGGTTTTTGCGCTGCGACAACTTCAGGCCAAATGTTCTTGATTTCGGTATCACTAAGCACGGCACTTAGTTTGATCGGCTCAATATTTTCGACAGTCGATTGTGGCTGCACCGACTTTGGTGCCGACTCTCGCGGCCGAGGCTGGGGTTGCGGCTGCGACTGCGGCTGATTAGATTTCGCTGGTTGCACAACACTTGGCATCGTCGCCGAAGCGCGACCACCGAGCTTTGTTCGACCAGTCGTCGGATCGACTGGCGACGGCCGAGCAATTGGCCCGGTTGAATCGCGC
>RFTA01000029.1 GCA_009923685.1 Actinomycetota bacterium | reverse complement strand
AACCATCCTGTACTACGCTCAAAACCATGACCATCCGCATCGTTACTGACTCTGCTTGCGATTTGCCAGAAGCACTTGCCCGCAAACACAACATCACGATCGTGCCGTTGACTTTCAGCATCGGCGACCAAGAATTCACCGACCGCACAAGCCTGACAACCACAGAATTCTGGAAGCGTTGTGCCGAGTCGCCTGTTCTGCCACAAACCGCCGCACCTTCACCCGGTCTATTTGCAGCCGCATTCAAAAAATTGGCGGCCGAAGGCGCAACTGGCATCTTGATGGTCGGCCTATCGCGCGAACTCTCGGCGACGATCCAATCAGCTGAGACCGGCGCAAAAGAGTCCGGCATCACGGTGCCCATTCAATTTGTTGACAGTCGCTCGGCCAGCATGGGCGAAGGCATCAATGTGCTCGTGGCGGCGCAAATGTTGATCGATAAGCCGCAGATCTCACTTGATGAACTTGCCCGCAAAACCACAGAATCAGCCAGCCGCACGCGAGTTTTCGGCGCGCTTGACACCCTTGAAAACCTTAAGAAAGGCGGACGAATTAGCGGCGCAAAAGCCTTTGTGGCAACCGCTTTGTCGATCAAACCAATCGTTGAAGTGCGCGACGGCAAAATTGTCGAAGGTGGCAAAGAACGAACCCGAAGCAAAGCCTTGGCTTTTTTGATCGAAAAAGTTAAATCATCCGGTGAGATCACCAACTTGGCGGTGCTTCACGCTCAATGCCCCGACCTTGATGCGTTTGTTGAGCAGCTAAAGACTGTTTATTCGGGAGAAATCATCGTCGGCGAGGTCGGTTCGGTAATTGGTTCGCACACTGGTGTCGGCACCATGGGTGTGACGTTTCAAGTCAAATAACGAGTCTCTGAAAGTTTAAAAAATTTTCGCCGACTGACATTCCCCACTTCGTTGGGCGCGCAGAACTAGCGTCAAAGTTCACAGATGAGCCCCGAACAAGCCGAACAGTTTGAAGATCCAAAACGCCTTTTGGGCGGCAGATATCGGCTCGACCGACAAATTGCGCGAGGCGGAATGGCTGAAGTTTGGCTTGGTTTTGACACATTTTTGAACCGTCAAGTTGCTGTCAAATTATTGAAGCCACAGTTGGTGAGCGACCCTGTAGTCGCTGAAAGATTTCGGCGCGAAGCAATCGTATGTGCAGGTTTAAGTCACCCGAACATCGTCGCTGTTTACGACACCGTCGAACATGAATCTCGTCAAGCAGTGGTCATGCAATACGTTCAAGGAAAATCTCTTCGCGAACTTTTGGATCGACGCAAACGTCTCGGGCCGTTGTTGACGATTCACATGGGCGCGGCGATGGCTGCCGCACTCGATGTTTCTCATCGTGCAGGTCTCGTGCATCGCGACGTCAAACCAGGCAACATTTTGTTGACGCCTGACGGCAAATTTTTGCTCGCCGATTTCGGAATCGCCAAGGCGCTGGTTGCCTCTGGCGAAGACCTGACGCACGACAACATCATGATGGGAACGGCGAAATATCTTTCGCCCGAACAAGTGCGCGGCAAACCTCTTGATGGTCGGGCAGATCTTTATGGGCTCGGCTTGGTACTTTATGAATGTCTTGCTGGTCGAGTGCCGTTCTTAGGTGAGACCGACGCCGACACGGCATTGGCTCGACTGCAACGCGAACCAACTGATCTCGCGCATCTACGTCCGTCGCTCGCCCCACAACTTGTGCGTGTAATTCACAAACTATTGGCGCGAAACCCAGACCATCGATATGCCACCGGCGAAGAGACCCGTGTCGCATTGATGCAGGCGCTGACCGCACAAAACGATTACACAACTTCGATGACTCCGCCGAGTGGTGCAACACCACCAAAACCACTGAGGCGTGCAATGACCAGCGATGAATCTTCGGTCGCGCAAATTCCTGGGCAGCCGGTGCTTGAGACGGCGGTTAATGCAACACCACCAAAAAATTTAAGAGTCACACAAACGCAAGGTGCAGGTGGCTGGTTTTTTTCACTTCCACCAAGTACAAAAATTTTGGGACTGATTGCTTTGACAATGAGTGTCGCCGTATTTTTCGTCGGCTTTCGATCGAGCTCGACACAACAAATTGAGACACAAGTTGTTGAAAGCGTTGCCGTCGATCAATCGCCAGTGACAATTTCACGAATGGTCAGTTTCGACCCCAACGGTGATGACGCACAAGAAAACGAGGCGCAAATTTGGGCGTTGCGCGACAGCAATCCAAAAACTGCATGGACGACCGACTGTTATGCCAATCAGTTTTTCGGCACGAAAGAGTATGTCGGTGTATTGATCGAACTTTCGCGTGCCACCACGGGCGTATTGCAGGTTGGCATGAAAAATGGTCCGTGGTCACTCGAGATTTACACCGCGAATGGTTCGGCCCCGAGCCGACTCGAGCAGTGGGGTGCTCGCGCTGGCGCCGACTACAACACGCGCCGCGGTGTCGCTCAATTCGTGGTGCCAAGCGAAGCGCAATTTGTGTTGCTCGTGTTGCGAGAAGTTGGTACAAGCGTGCAATGCAGCGCGAAAAATCCATACCAAGGAGTCATTCAAGACATCTCGTTTAACGCGGCATAATCAACAAATTTTTTTAGCGTTAGTCTGAATGCGTGATCTCTAACCCGTTTACCGACCCAAAATGGGCGACAAAAACAGTGGCGGCGATCGATCGATTCGTTGACTTTGTCAGCGACAAAACCACTCGACCGATCGCCAATTTGGTTCGGTTCGTCGTCTTCGGGTTTATCGCCACGGTCGCCGCAATCACGATCTTGGTCCTCGCGCTTATCGGCGTCACGCGCGCACTCAATGAGTTGCTAGATGTGTGGTTTGCCCGTCAAGACGCGGTTTGGGCGTCTTACTTTTTGTTGTCATTCATTTTTTTGGCAATTGGCGCTTGGTTGATGCGCAAGAGATATCCGAGCAAGCAAAAGTAAAACGAGGTAAAAATGTCTTCAGAAAATGTGCGCGAAGTAATCATCATTGGTTCAGGACCAGCAGGACTAACCGCCGCTATTTATACCGCTCGCGCAAATCTTGCGCCTTTGGTAATCGAAGGTGAACCTTCGAGCACCTCAGATCAACCAGGTGGTCAATTGATGTTGACCACCGAAGTCGAGAACTTTCCAGGGTTCCCAGACGGAGTCATGGGCCCCGAATTGATGCTTAAGTTTCGCGAACAGGCTGCACGATTCAACGCCGAGTTCATCACCGAAAAAGTCACCAAGGTCGACTTCTCGGCACGGCCGTTCAAGGTATGGGTGCGCGACGAGATGCATCTCGCCAAATCGGTAATCGTCAGCACTGGTGCTCAGTCGTTGATGCTTGGCCTTGAAAACGAAAAACGTTTTTACGGTCATGGTCTTTCGTCATGCGCAACATGCGACGGCTTCTTTTTCAAAGGTCAAGAGATTGTCGTCGTTGGTGGTGGTGATTCGGCAATCGAAGAAGCATCGTTTCTGACAAAGTTCGCCACCAAAGTCACCCTTGTGGTGCGTCGAGATGTGTTGCGCGCCTCGAAAATCATGCAACAGCGCGCGAAAGATAATCCGAAGATTGAAATCAAATGGAATTCACAGGTGACCGAACTGTTCGGCACTGAAAAACTTTCTGGCGTCGGGTTGATCGACACCGTCACGGGCGAAAAATCGAAACTTGATGTGACGGGGTTGTTCGTAGCAATTGGTCATCGTCCAAATACCGATCTTTTCAAGGGCGTCCTCGACATGCTCGACAACGGCTACTTGAAAACTAAATCGGGTTCTTCATATACCAATATTCCCGGGGTGTTCGCGTGTGGTGACGTGCAAGACCACACCTATCGCCAGGCAATTACCGCAGCAGGTTCTGGTTGCATGGCCGCCATCGACTGCGAACGATGGCTTGAGTCACAGCACTAGACAAGACCCAACTAGTAACCTGAGCTTGTTCGCCTCTCTGGGCGACTTGATGAAAGGCTTTTAATGTCCGATGGCATAATAACTTTGACGAGCGCGAACTTTGACGAGACTGTCAAGTCTTCGACGACACCAATTGTCGTCGACTTTTGGGCTGAATGGTGCGGGCCATGCAAGGCGATCGCGCCAGTACTCACCGAAATCGCCAAAGAACAGACTGGTGTCGTGACTATCGCCAAACTTAATGTCGACGACCATGGTGATATCGCACAACGATTTGGTGTCATGAGTATTCCGACATTGTTGGTGTTCAACAACGGTGAAATGAAGAAAAAAATGGTTGGCGCAAAAGGCAAAACTCAGTTGCTTGCGGAGATCGCAGAATTTATCCCGAAAAAGAATTAACCCTCGGCGACAGCCACGACGCTGTCGGAGACCTGCAGCGCCGACTTGGTGAAGCCGGTCTGCTCGATTTGTCGCGAGTGACTCTAAACGAGTTTTGTGAAGCTACACGCAACGCAGTCGCCGCGTTTCAAAAGCTTCGCTCGCTGCACATATCTGGGGTCTGCGACCACACGACTTGGCTGACTCTTGTCGAATCATCGTTCGAGTTGGGTGATCGGCTTCTTTATCTAACCACTCCCCTTTTACGTGGTGACGACGTCGCCAAACTGCAATTGATGATGTCACGACTCGGTTTTGATTGTGGTCGCGTCGACGGATTTCTCGGCAAAATCACGGCGAAGATAATCACCGAATTTCAACAGAACTACGGATTAGTTCCTGATGGTATTTGCGGACCACAAACTCTGCAGGCGTTGATGCGAGCGAGTCGCAACTCTGGTGTTGGTCCCGGTGTTGGCATCGTTCGCGAACGACACACATCGGCGAAATATCCGCAAGATCTAGCCAAACTTCGCGTCGTCATCGGACAATTTACAAAACTTGATCGATTGACTAATGATCTTGCCGACAGATTGCGTTCGCAACATACACATGTTGCCTTGATCAACGATGTCGATCAACATCGACACGCGCAATTAGCAAACGACTTTGCCGCCAATATATACATCGGCATCGAAGCTCGCGACCAACAGGTTTGTGAAATTGCCTACTATCACACCGAAGGTTTTCACTCGGTGGCCGCCCATGTTTTTGCGACTATTGCCGCCGAAAAAATAGAGCGGTCGGCTCCGTGGTTCAAACCAGTCGTCAGCGGCATGCGTCTACAGGTTTTGCGTGAAACATCAATGCCAGCCGTTGTCTGTGGGTTCGGACCAACTACCCGAATTACACCGCATAGTGCGGTGCTAGCCGATGACCTCGCAAACGCTTTATCTATATGGGTTAAAACAACATCCATGAAATTATCCGACAAATAGTGGGATAACCCAGCTGTTATTCCACAAAGTTGTCCACAGGTTGTGAGCAACCTTTACTAAGGGTTTAGCGTCAACTTAAAGGTGAGTCTTAGTCTCTGTAACACGAAACGCAAACTTGCTCTTCGTTTTAATCTGAAACCGCAGGGCCTTCGGTCATCGCACGATAAATGCGTTCAAGATCATTAAGGTCGGCGAACTCAATTACAACTCGACCACGCCCGCTGCTCGCATTTACCGAAACGTTTGTTGCTAAATGTTCGCCCAGAAGTTTTTCGAGTTCAGCGAAACCTGGCGGCGAAAGTGTGGTGGCACGAGATTTTATTGATGTACTATTTTTGGTACTGTCAGTTTTTTTGTCTGATTTTGTAGTTCGTACATCACGGCCCAAATTTTGTCGAACGGCTTCTTCAACTGCGCGAACCGACCAATTTTCATCAGCGCACTGACGAGCGAGTTTTTCTTGAGACGGTCGATCAGTTATCGCAAGCAAAGCTCTGGCATGTCCACCAGAGAAGCGCCCGTCGGCAAGAAGTTGCAAAATTGAAGGTGGAAGAGTTAGCAATCGCAGCGAGTTTGTGATAGCCGAACGGGTCTTGCCGACTTTTTCAGCAACTTGCTCGTGTGTCATTTTAAAGTCATCAAGCAATTGCTTGAATGCTGCGGCCTCTTCTAGGGGTGTGAGGTCTTGCCGATGAAGGTTCTCTACTAGAGCATGTTCAACTGACGCAACATCGTCGGTTTCGCGAACAAGCGCGGGAACCAATGTCAATTTTGCGATTTGAGATGCGCGCCAACGTCGCTCACCCGCAATTAATTCGAATTCACCAGATTTGCCTGGCTTGGGTCGAACGAGAATCGGCTGTAAAACGCCAACGGCACGAATTGATGCCGCAAGTTCGTCTAAAGCACCTTCATCGAAGTGCACTCGAGGTTGATTTGGGTTTGGTGAGATCGATTTAACATCCAAGTTGCGCAGACCTAATGAGTTGCCGCTACCACTACCGCCGTTATCGTCATCACGTGCGGGCTTGCGCGGATCGCGACCCGGAATCAACGCATCTAAACCTTTACCTAGACCTGTTGGACGGGCCACCGCTGATCTCCTTTGCTATGTCTCGATATGCCTTTGCTGCTGTAGATGAGGGATCAAACGACGTAATCGGTTTGCCATGCGATGGTGCTTCGGCCACCCGCACCGAACGCGGCACCACGGTTTGACAAACTTTGTCGCCAAAGTGCTCACGAACCTCACGAACCACATCGTCAGCAAGGGTGGTATGCG
>RFTA01000028.1 GCA_009923685.1 Actinomycetota bacterium | reverse complement strand
CCGCGACGGCGAAACCAACGCTCTCAAACCAATCAACCGTGGCTTTCTCACCGCGGGCATCATCACCGTTATCGGCACTTTTCTGCTCGCGACTTATTATGTCGGCAACGACAAACTCGAAAAGACGGGTTTCACAAACACGGGCTGGCGCGTCTTTGGTGCCGTGCTTGTCGGTTTGATTCTCGCCCAAGTTTTAAGTCGTCTCACTGAATATTTCACTGGCACCGAATACGGCCCGGTTAAAGAAATCGCCGAGTCTTCTGAAACTGGCCCTGCAACTGTCGTGCTATCTGGCACCGCATCAGGCCTTGAATCTTCGGTATACGCAATTTTGTGCATCGCCGTTGCGCTCGGCACAACTATTTGGATGGGCGGCGGAAACATTCAGTTCTCGCTCTATCTCGTTGCGCTTTGCGGCATGGGCATGCTCGCCACAACAGGCGTGATCGTGTCTGAAGATACTTTCGGCCCTGTCTCTGACAACGCTGCTGGCATTGCCGAGATGTCTGGCGAATTGCATGGCGAAACAGGCAAAATTCTCGTCAGTCTCGACGCAGTTGGCAACACAACAAAAGCTGTAACAAAAGGCTTTGCCATCGGCTCGGCTGTGATCGCAGCAGTTGCGTTGTTCGCTTCATATATCGAAACAATCGCCAGCGAACTCGGCCTCAAAGATGCCGCCGGCGAAAAACTTGAAGGCTCGGCTATTTTCACGGCCGTCGAAACTCAAATCAACGTCTCTGATGTAAAAACATTCATCGGTCTATTAATCGGTGGATCAATTGCGTTCATGTTCTCGGCACTCGCAATTCGCGCGGTCGGTCGCACTGCTGGTGTCGTCGTGCAAGAAGTTCGCAGTCAATTCAAAGACGGCAAAATTATGGCCGGCACAAAACAACCTGACTACGGCCCGGTTATCGACATCTGCACCGCAGCATCGTTGCGCGAACTCACAACACCTGCGTTGCTTGCAGTTCTCACACCGGTCATCGTCGGTTTTGGCATCGGTTACGCCGCACTTGGTGCGTTCTTGGCTGGTGTTATTTTGACTGGCCAATTGATGGCTAACTATTTGAGCAACTCTGGTGGTGCGTGGGACAATGCCAAGAAATACATCGAAGACGGCCATCACGGTGGCAAGGGTTCAGATGCTCATAAAGCAGCCGTTATCGGCGACACAGTTGGCGACCCGTTCAAAGACACTGCTGGCCCTGCGCTTAACCCGCTGATCAAAGTGATGAACTTGGTTGCGTTGCTCGTGTTGCCGGCGATCATCAACTTGAAAGACAACGACACTGCTCGCTTGAGCATCGCCGGTGTTTCTCTCGTGATCTTGATCATCTCGATCATGTTCTCGCGTCGCAAGACAACAAGCATGGTCGCCGCTTAGTCAGCGGTTCTCACAACTCATGTCAGCCCGCGTTGACTATCTCAGCAACGAGTGGATCAACGCGGTTGCCGACAGCATCAAAGCAAATAGCGAGATCATCGCCATCGCGCGCGAAAACGCCGTTGCCGTAACTCAAATCATCACGGGCACGCCACATGGCGATGTCACTTATCATCTCGAATCGCGCGACGGCAAAATAACTTTCGCCAGCGGCGCGGCAAAAGTTTCAGACATCGCGTTCACCCAAGACTGGGCAACTGCAGTTGGCGTCGCCACAGGCAAAATAAACGCCCAAGAGGCGTTCATCAGCGGCAAGATTCGTTTCAAGGGCGACCACGAGCGTGTTATCGCAACTCAACCGTTGTTTCTTGCTCTCGACGCGATCTTTTCAGCCGTCAACGCCAACACGAATTTTTAACAACAATTTGTTCGCGTGTGCGAGCAATTATTTTTAGACGAGCCCCAGGCTGCGCACGGCATCGCGCTCGTCGATCAATTCGGCGACCGACGCATCAATCATTTTGCGACTGAAATCGTTGATCGGCAAGCCCTGCACGATGCTGTATTCGCCGTTTGCGCATGTGCACGGAAACGACGAAATCAAACCCGCAGGCACGCCGTAACTGCCATCTGATGGCACCGACATGCTTACCCAGTCGCCTGTTGGTGTGCCCTGCACCCAGTTGCGCATGTGATCCATCGCGGCAGTGCCAGCTGAAGCAGCCGAAGACAAGCCACGCGCCTTTATAATTGCCGCACCACGCTTGGCAACAGTCGGAATAAAAGTCTCACGCGCCCAAGTTTCGTCGTTGACGACAGTCGCAGCATTTTTGCCATCGACTTCACAGTTATAAAGATCTGGATACTGCGACGCCGAGTGGTTTCCCCAAATCGTCATCTTTTTGATCGAAGTCACCGGCTTGCCGACTCGCTGTGCCAACTGGGCCACGGCACGGTTGTGATCGAGTCGTGTCATCGCCGTAAATTGCTTCGGGTCGATCTCGGGTGCATTGCTCATCGCAATGAACGCATTCGTGTTCGCTGGGTTGCCGACGACCAGAACTTTGACGTTCTTCTTTGCATTTTTGGCGATCGCCCGACCCTGCGGTTTAAAAATGCCACCATTTGCGGTCAACAAATCGGCGCGCTCCATGCCATCTTTGCGTGGCATCGCGCCAATCAACAGAGCAATATCGGCGTCACCAAAAGCAACATCGGCGTTATCAGTTGTGACCACATCAACGAGCGGTGAATAAGCGCAATCTTCGAGTTCCATTTTTACGCCGTTCAATGCGCCGAGCGCTGGTGTCACTTCAAGCAACTGCAAGATCACCGATGTGTTTACACCGAGCATCTGTCCTGAGGCGATGCGAAACAAAATTCCGTAGCCGATTTGTCCGGCAGCGCCGGTTACTGTGATGCGAACAGGTGAAGTCATAGCGCGTAAGCCTACGACAAAACCTACGGTCGACCAATTGCTTGCATCATTAAATCGGCGTAAACCTTTTGACCTTCGGGTCGAATATGAGTCTTATCGCTATACAGATATTCAGGGTGGGCCGTTGCGACCGCAAACCAATCGAGAATTTTGACATTTTCATATCTTGCGGGCAACTCGTTGATTCGTCGATTGTTGGTGTTTTGTCGCACTTCGCTCGGCACATGCACAGTGACGAACAAAACCAACGGCACATCGCGTAACGGCACCATAATTTCATCGAGAGTTTTCTCGTCGACCGTGTTGTTCGTGCCCAGATGAATTATGACGACCGAACCGAGTCGATTAACCGACTTCATAAAGTTGGCGATCTCGAGTGCCTGACGATACGGACGACTCTTGACGGCATCAACTGTGACGCCACGCTCTGTCAAAACATTGGCCGCGCCCAACATCACCGAATCGCCGATCGCCAATACATCGATTACTTGGCCGTCGAGCGTTGTCGTCGCCGTCACGACTTGCCCAGCGATCGTCGTCGCGGTGATAACTGCACCAGTGTCTGTGACCTGCCCGCTGCCAAGCAAATCGACCGTGTTGCTTTCGTTGTCCGACAAATTTTGAGTGATCTCGTCAAGTTGTACACGAGCAGTTGCCAAACTGATGACGCCAAACACAGGCAACAACGAACCAATCGCAACCAAAACTATTCGTCGTTGACGGCGCACAAGTTGCGCACCGTAAGTCGGCTCGCGAAACTCGCGCCACCATCTCGAAATCGCACCTTGCCGCACCGGGGTTTCGATATATCGATAGCTCAACTCTGTGAGCGCGAGTGCGAGCAACACCAGAACCACAAACTCATATGGCGTCAAACCTTGACCCGCAAAGCGTCGATAAAACTGAAACACCGGCCAGTGAAACAAATAAAAACCGTAAGATCTTCGACCAAGCCAAACAAGCACTGGATTGCTCAAACTTTTGGCAATAACTTTTGATCCAGGATGCACGGCGGCCGCGATCAGCGCGACGCTCGCGATGTCGGTCAAGAAAAATCCTCCGCGAAACAAAAAGTCATAACCGACAGTTCCGCCATCGGTGCCTTCGATGACCGTATGAAATCGCCACATCATCAATGCCAAAGCAACCAGCCCACCAAAACCGACGAAGTCATAGAGCCTGCTCTCGCCCGCCCGTGAGTTCTGCAACAGCCACGGTCGCCACCAAATCGCGAGCGCCGCACCCAGCAACAAACCACTTGAGCGCGTGACCGTGCCCAAAAATAAATAATCGACGCGCGAAACCGACTGACCGAACAGGCCCATGAACTGCTCGGGTGTGTCGGCGATCGTCGAAATTGTGCCTGGCTGATAAACCGCAGCCATATATATAGACAACAGCACGGCGACCGCAAAGAACACGGCGCTGACGATTGGCAGCCGTCGCTTGCCGAACTTTGCAACTACCAACATCACGATCGGCCAGATCAAATAAAACTGTTCTTCGACGGCCAGCGACCAAAGATGGCGCAACGGCACAAATTCAAACGAAGTGAAATAACTCGTACCAACCCATATTTGAAACCAGTTGAAGCCATAAAACAAAGCCGCGACCACATCACCGCGCAGTGTGCCGAGAATTTCTCGCTGAAACAGCGCCGCAAACACCACCACACCCAAGACAACGACCCAAAGTGCGGGCAGCAATCGTCGCGCGCGACGCAACCAAAACTGTTTCAGGCTGACCGTGACGTTTTTTTCTGATTCAGCGAGCAACAACAGCGTTATCAAATATCCGCTGATTACGAAGAACACTTCGACGCCAAGAAAACCGCCGGGCAACCAAAGTTTGTTGGCGTGATAGACGATCACTGCCAAAACAGAAAGTGCCCGAATGCCGTCTAGCGACGGAATATAGGTCAGCAGATCAGATCGTTTATTCATCGAAGACTAAGTCTTACATTGATGCGATAATTTGTGCCATCAATTCGCACGCTTCAGTTGGGTTCAAACCAACTCTGACACCGGCGCCGGTCAACGCATCCATCTTGCCCTGAGCCGTGCCCTTGCCCCCAGACACAATCGCCCCAGCGTGACCCATTTTTTTGCCCGCCGGCGCTGTGACACCTGCGATATATGCACTCATCGGTTTTGTCACATGAGTCATGATGAATTCAGCAGCCTCTTCTTCTGCTGTGCCGCCAATTTCGCCAATCATGATGATCGCATGAGTTTCAGGGTCAGATTGAAACTCGGCCAAACAATCTACGAACGAAGTGCCAGGCACCGGGTCTCCGCCGATGCCCACGCAAGTCGACACACCGATGTTGCGTTGCTTCAGTTCATAAAGCGCTTGATATGTCAGCGTGCCCGATCGCGAAACGATGCCGACGTTTGGGCCTTTTGAAGTTGGCAACGCGGCGATTTCGCCCGCGGTGATGCCGATGTTGCATTTGCCCGGGCTGATGATGCCAGGACAATTCGGCCCGAGCAATCGAGTCTTCGGAAAATCGCGTTGCAATGTTGCAAACACTCGCGCTTCATCTTGGGCAGGCACACCTTCGGTGATGCACACGACAAAACCGATTCCTGCGCGCGCCGCTTCAAGAATTGCCGCTGGCGCCGCTTTTGGTGGCACCGCGATAAACGACGCGGTTGCGCCGGTGGCTACAACCGCGCTTTCGACGGTGTCAAAAACAGGAATATCCTCGACATCTTGGCCAGCTTTACCAGGGGTAACGCCGGCAACGACTTGCGTGCCATAGTCGCGATTGCGCAAACCGTGAAAGCGACCTTGACCGCCGGTCAAACCCTGCACGAGCACTTTTGTTTTCTCGTTGACAAAAATCGCCATGTTATTTCTTTCCTGCAATCTCGACTGCGCTGCGTGCCGCTTCGAGCATCGTTGGGCGCGAAATCAACTGCGACTCGGCTATGCCGGCGGCGGCAATAATCGCCCTACCTTCAGTGGCGTTGGTGCCGTCGAGGCGAATGACGATTGGCGCTCGCAACTTCACGCGCTTCATCGCTTCGACAATGCCTCTGGCTACTTCGTCACCACGAGTAATGCCACCAAAAATGTTGATAAAAATGCTTTTCACTTTTGTATCTGAGTTGATCACTTCAAGTGCCGCGGTCATCAGCTCGGCGTTTGCCCCACCGCCGATATCCAAAAAATTTGCGGCCTTTCCACCGACCTGATTAACAACGTCAAGCGTGCTCATCGCCAAGCCCGCACCGTTGGCGATGATGCCAACCGTGCCATCGAGACCGATGTATTGCAGGTTCTTTTCGCGCGCAAGTTTTTCGCGCTCGTCCAATTCTTCTGTCGCACGAAATTCATCCCATTCGGGGTGACGAAACGCGGCGTTGTCGTCAAGCGTGACCTTGGCATCGAGCGCGTGCACATCACCGTTTGGCTTCAAGATCAACGGATTAATTTCTGCCAAATCGCAATCACCTTTCGTGAAACATTCATAAAGTTTCACCAGCATCTTGGCCACACCATCTTGAGCTTTTTCTGAAATGCGTGCATCAACCACTGCTCGTTTTGCGGCGTCAACGCTCAAACCTTCGACGGGGTTGACATGCAACTTGACGATCGCCGTTGGGTCGACAACTGCAACATGTTCGATTTCGACGCCACCCTGTGCTGAGAGCATCAACAGGTGGCGCTTGGCTGAACGATCGAGAGTGAACGACGCGTAATACTCTTCGGCGATGTCAGAGGCATGCTCGACCCAAACGCGCTTAACGATGTGACCTTTGATATCCATGCCGAGAATATTTTTCGCATGCAACCGAACTTCGTCGGCATTGTTAGCCAGCTTGATG
>RFTA01000270.1 GCA_009923685.1 Actinomycetota bacterium | reverse complement strand
CAATGCAATAGATCAGGTGAAGCCCCAACTCGTGATCATCGACAGCATTCAGGCGATTGCCGACCCGCAGTTGAATTCGGCACCTGGTTCTGTTTCGCAGGTGCGGGGTTGTGCACATCGACTCGTGCAAGAAGCAAAGGCGCGTGATCTGCCGATTGTCTTGGTTGGCCATGTCACCAAAGACGGCGGGCTTGCCGGGCCGCGTGTGCTCGAACATGTTGTTGACACTGTTCTGTCGTTTGAAGGCGAACGACATCATGCATTGCGCTTGTTGCGGGCGGTGAAACATCGCTTCGGTTCGACCAACGAATTGGGATTATTCGAGATGACCGAACTTGGCCTTCGCAGTGTGCCCGATGCCAGCAAATTGTTTCTGGCCGATCGCCGAGCAGGCGTGCCCGGGTCGATTGTCGTGCCAGCACTTGAAGGACATCGACCGTTGTTGGTCGAAGTGCAAGCGCTGACAAACTTGTCACCTTCGCATGTTTCGCCTCGACGATCGGCTCAAGGTGTCGACTCGGGTCGCTTGGCGATGTTGTTGGCAGTTCTTGAGCGACGCGCTGGGGTGAACTTGGCGCAACACGAAGTTTTCGCGTCTGTTGTTGGCGGCGTGAAGTTGAGCGAACCTGGTGCCGACTTGGGTTTATGTTTGGCTCTCGTTTCAGCGGCAACCAACACGGCTTTAGCTGAAGATTTGGTTGCGTGCGGCGAAGTTGGTTTGGCTGGTGAGTTGCGTCAAGCCAGCAACACTGCCCGTCGACTCGGCGAAGCCGCACGATTAGGTTTCACGCGGGCGATTATTCCGGCGAGTAGCGCCAAAGATCTAAAAATTTCTGGCATCAAACTTGAACCTGCCGAGACCGTCGCTCAAGCACTGGCACTTGCTGGTTTAGCCACCAAGTAGCGTGTCGTAGGTGAAAGTAACGGTTATTATTCCGACTTATAACGAGATCGAAAACATTGACTCAATCTTAAGAGCGGTGCGATCGGCGGTTCCAGACGCCGAACTATTGGTCGTT
>RFTA01000269.1 GCA_009923685.1 Actinomycetota bacterium | reverse complement strand
GATTGCGACAACATTTACGCAGAGCGAAGGTTGGAGAATCGAAAACGGACGAACCATTGGTGAAGCGTCGGTGACGCTTGATGACGCGCGACAAATATTTATTGCCGCAGATACGCCCGGCGAGAACAACTGCACAGATTTAAATGCAGGCTCAAGTTGTGTGTTTTTGGCGAACATGTTCGGTGATTCGGTGATGTGGTTTGCGTTCACCGACACCAATTCTTCAAAGCCGACTCGAGTTCTTGAATTGCCCAGCCTCGTTGACATGCTCGACTCGGGTAATCGTGGAGTTTTGGCCAACGATTGGATCGTGCGTCTGGCCAACGGAGTCAAAAAGACTTGCGGAGAAGACGTTGGCACCCTGCGTGAATTCATCAACGACTATTCGCCCGACAAGAGCGTGACTAAGTTGAACTTGATCACCGACGAAGTCGACGAAGTTGTGTGTACGGGTTAGAGACGATTCTTCAAGCGTTAGGAAACAGCCGAACGATTTTGGCAGCAGCCTTGTATGCGGCTTCGGCAGGCCCGAGTTCGTCGGGTCGCAATAAGTTGGCCATTATGCGCAAGACCCACTCCATCAATGTTCGGCTGTGAATGCCGACTCGTGAAAGTTCGCGCATTAAAACTGGTTGACCAATAACGCGAGCAAACAGTCGCGCAACTTTGAAGTATTGACCATATTCATCGTCGATTAACTGCTCGTATCTCTTGAGTGCCATTGCATCGCCTGAGACGAGGGCATCGTGGATTACATCGGCCGCCATGTGTGCGGTCTCGTAGGCGTAATCGATGCCTTCGCCGTTGAATGGGTTGACGCTGCCCGCCGCGTCGCCGATAACGATGTGCGTTGGTCCTATTTTTGGTCCGACCGAACCGCCCATAGGAATCTTGCCGCTGGTGGCTTTGCACTCAGGTTTGGTCGGGTCGATCTCCCACTTGTCGGCGACCATGTGTGCATATGAATCGAGCAAGTGCGAAGTGTTTACGTCCTTGAAATTTTTAAATGTCGAAAGAAG
>RFTA01000268.1 GCA_009923685.1 Actinomycetota bacterium | reverse complement strand
GCCGTGAGTCGAAGACCTGAAAAAAATCTTCGGTCAAATTCGTGACGATTGTTTTGGGCGACCGCACGCGCGAGTTCAGGCACGAAAGTAGTGGCGATAGATACAGCCAGTAAACCGTGTGGCAGCGAAAAGAATGTATATGCCTTTGAATAAGCATCGACATTGCCACTGCCTGGTTTGGCGAGATTCTTGATGACCACGAGAGTCACTTGGTTGGCGGCAATGTATGCGACGGCCCACCCCGAAAGTTTTAGCAATTGCCTGACTGCGTCGTGGGTTCGATTGAACTTGAATTTGAGCGATGTTCCGCTGCGGCGAAGAGCAAAGACCAGCGCGAGCGCCATGACGATGATGCCCGAGGTTGATCCCATGCCGAGAAGCCATTGCAGCGAAGAATTTTCGACGATTTCTTCGAGTGTCGGCGGATCGACGCTGCTAACGCGGCTTACAAATAAAAGCGAGGAGATCGTGACGAGATTGGCCAACACTGGTGACCAAGCGGCGGCAAAAAATTGTTTACGTGCATGCAAAATTGACGTGCAGATTGAGGTGACGCCATAAAAAAATATTTGTAGCAACAACAGGCGCGTGAGCACTGTGCCCGCTTGACCAAACAGGTCGGCATCAATCGTGTCGGCGGGGTTGAGCGAAAAAATTTTGAAGATAAGCGGCGCCAACGCAATCGCAATTGTCGTGATGACGGCGAGGGCAACAAACGCGAAACTCGTGATTGCGTTGATTGATTCGTCGTCGCTGTCGTTCAGATACCGCGTGAACAGCGGCACAAGAGTTGCCGTTAAGATTCCGCCGAGAAGCAGTTCATAAACGACATTCGGTGCGTTGTTGGCGATGTCGTATGCGTCGGCCAGCGCAGTCTGACCGATAACGATGCCAAAAATAATGATTCGAATCAAACCAGTGATGCGACTTAGCGCTGTGCCACTGGCAACTGTAAGGTTGGCTCGCAACAGACCCGATCGGGCAGAAGGCATAGCCATGGCTTCCAATCGTATTGTGATT
>RFTA01000267.1 GCA_009923685.1 Actinomycetota bacterium | reverse complement strand
GCACATATCAACATGAAGTCGACCACCTCGACGGTCTGCTGTTCATGGACAAGGTCAAAGATTCAAAAACTTTTACAACATGGGATTCATTCGATAAATTCCACCATCACGATTTCGTCATCAGAGTGAAGGACCTCGTCGCGAAGTTCGGTTCGTAGTGCTCGCACTAACCGGCATTTCTTCGCTTGTCACCAACGATTCAAGTCTCGAGCGCGGCAAACTCGGCATAATCAAAAACGCTGCACTGGTGGTTGGTGACGACCAAAGTGTTCAATTCGTCGGCGAAGCTACGAATCTTCCCCGCGAGTTCAAGTCGATTGCGATCGATATCAATGGTCGTGCGGTAATCCCTGGTTTCGTCGATAGCCACACACATCTCGTCTTTGGTGGCGACCGTGCCGAAGAGTTTGAGGCACGCATGTCGGGCACGCCATATTTGGCAGGCGGAATTCGCACGACAGTCGCCGCCACTCGCAATAGCAACAACGATGTCCTCGTCGCCAACGCCCGCCGCTTGGCCAGCGAAGCGTTGCAGACAGGCACGACGACGCTCGAAACTAAGTCGGGTTACGGTCTTTCTGTAGTCGACGAAGCACGTTCACTGCAAGTTGCCAACGCGATCACTACCGAGTCAACTTTTCTCGGCGCTCATGTCGTGCCTTCCGAGTCGCAAGTCAATGCATATGTCGACCTTGTTTGCGGCGAAATGCTCGCCCAGTGTGCACCTCACGCCAAATGGATCGACGTCTTTTGCGATCGCGGCGCATTCGAAGTTGATCATGCGCGGGCCATTTTGCAAGCAGGCGCCAAAGCAGGTCTCGGCCTTCGAATTCACGCCAATCAACTACAACACGGCGGAGGCGTACAACTTGGCGTCGAACTTGGTGTCGCATCATGCGATCACTGCACGCACCTTGACCAAGCCGACATCACCGCGCTCGCAGATACGAAAGGCAAGACAGTTGCGACGCTTTTGCCAACTGCAGAGTTGTGCACGCGGTCCAAGTTTCCTGATGCCCG
>RFTA01000266.1 GCA_009923685.1 Actinomycetota bacterium | reverse complement strand
GGTTTTGTCGGGGGCGTGCATCAGCGGTCATCTTTATCGACTCGGTGAAGGTTCGTTGCGTGCAATTCCAGCACTTGTCGGTTCGCTGATCGGGTTCGGTCTTGGTTTCATGACTTGGAACACGCTTTATCTCGAGCAAGTAAGTGAGAGCCCGTTGCTTTGGCTGCCAAGGTGGCTCGGCTATTCGGGTTCGTTACTTTTGATTTTGATAGTTGCGTCAATCGCGATCTTGTTTCTCGTGCGCGCCGACAAGTCGACATTTGAAACTTTGACAATTGTGCCAACGCATTCGACCAAAATTGATTTGCGACAACTTTTGTTCGTTCGTCGCTGGTCCCCTGCGGTCACGGGTGCCGCTGTCGGAGCGATAGGCATCGCCGCATATTTGCGCACGACACCATTGGGCGTCACCTCACAATTGAGCACAATTAGCCGTAGCTATCTTGATTCGCGTGGTGCACTTCCCGAGGTGCTGCACGGCATCGACATGATGCGAGGTTGTGTCGCATTGGTGTCGAGCACAATTACGAACAATGGTTGGCTCGTGATCGGCATGGTCTTTGCATCGCTCGCTGTTGCTGTTGGTGGCGGGCGATTTAATTTGCAGGTACCGACATTCGGCAACTCGATAACCGCCCTGCTCGGTGGTTTGTTGTTGGGCTGGGGTTCTCTTACGGCTCTTGGTTGCACTGTTGGTGTGCTGCTATCGGGCACGCAGGCGTTTGCTGTATCTGGTTTCGTATTTTTGACCGTCACCGTGCTCAGTGTTTGGATCGGCCTAAAGCTGCGGTTGCACCATCTATTTGGTGGCTAGAAAAATTGAGCGGGTGACGGGAATCGGACCCGCGTATTCAGCTTGGGAAGCTGATGTTCTACCACTGAACTACACCCGCAATTGCTTAATTGAGCGTAGCAACACAGTTTTACGACCGAAATTTAAGTTCAACAAAAAATTCACTAAGGTTCTTTAGTCGTGATTTTGTCAGATCGAAGCATCAAAGAGGCGCTTGACGCCAAGCG
>RFTA01000265.1 GCA_009923685.1 Actinomycetota bacterium | reverse complement strand
TGGCACAGGTGCAAGAAACGGACTATCGGTCTCGACGAGCATTCTGTCGACGCTGCAAACTTTCGCCGCGTCACGAATCTCTTCGGCTTTTTTGAATGTGACGATGCCCGAAAACGAGAGGTATGCACCAATGTCGAGACACTTTTTCGCTTCGACTGGTGAACCCGTAAAGCAGTGAAAAATAGTTTTCTCGGGCACACCACACGAGTTGAGAATTTCAAATGTTTCATCCCATGCTTCACGGGTATGAATGACTAGTGGCAATTTGTGTTGGTGGGCGAGTGCAATCTGTGCCGCGAACATCTCGCGCTGCACTGCACGATCGGAATGATCGTAAAAATAGTCGAGCCCACATTCGCCGATGGCAACGACACGTTCGTGGGTGATCAAATCATGTAAACCATCGAGACCGTTTTTTGCATCATGTGGGTGTAAACCGACGGTTGCCCAGACGTCTTTATTCGAAGCTGCCAGATCGATTGCGGCTTTCGATGTCTTCAAATCGGTGCCGATGGTGATCATGCGCTTCACGCCGGCTTCGCGCGCCGCGATCAACGCCGCATCAGCGCCACCCGGAATATCTTCGTAGGTCACATGGCAATGAGTGTCGACCCACTCTGGTGTTGTAGTCAGCATCGCGCTCACACCTAGATTTTTTTGCGCGGAAACAATGGCTCGCCCTTCGTCACGGTTGTGCCACCGGGGTAGCGACCCCAATTCGTGTCGATGCCGACACGTTGATCGGCGACGTCGCCGGTCAATCCCAGTCGTTGCCAAACATCTTGACAAGTTTTCGGCATCGCCGGGCTCGCCAAAATCGTCACGATACGCAATGCTTCGAGCGCGTCACCCATGACGATGTCGAGTTCTTTGCCTGGCTCCATCTTCCATGGTTCATTGGTTTCGAGAAACGCATTCGTCGCACGGATAAGTGACCACGTGGCATCGAGCGCTCGACTTGGTTGCACATTTTGCCATTCGCGAATCGTGTCGCCGACACTTTGGGTCGCGATCGTCGCG
>RFTA01000264.1 GCA_009923685.1 Actinomycetota bacterium | reverse complement strand
CCAAGGCCCTGATCAGGGTTATGCAATCAAACTTGCCGAGGGCTTGCGCGACACAATTGTGTTGCAACCGGGTGAGTCAGCCGATGACGCAATTCGCGGAGCGATTGCCATTGCTCTGCGCCGTGCCTCGAAGTATGGTCGCGCACCGGTCATTCACGATTTGACAATTGCGTTCGGCATTTGGGGTTTCATGTTGATTGACCCACCAGCCGATCTTGTTGCGCGACGCAAAGAATTGTTCGCTGGTCTAGGTGATGCGGCGCATCACTATTCAGAAATACGTGTGCTCGTCGACATGGTGCCAGAGAGTACGATGCTGATGACGCCCGAACAAGTGCGCACCGGCATGCCTGGCAGCTGGCGCGCGCTTACTGGTGCTTAAAAACTAATTGTCGACTGCGTGCGCTTCAAGATTTTTTAGCGCGACAAATTCGAGTGTCAAGGTGTGAGTTGAACGCAACTTAACTTTTGGTGCTTTGCCAGCCTCGAATGCTTGTTGCCAGCGCGAAGCACAGAGGCACCACTGGTCACCAGGCTTTAGCCCGGCGAAACCATATTGTGGCATTGGTGTTGAGAGATCGTTGCCGACCGATTTTGAATATTCAAGAAACTCTGCGGTCATAATCGCGCACACGGTGTGTACGCCGGCGTCGTCGCCACCAGTTTCACAACAGCCTGTGCGATAAAATCCAGTTATCGGGTCGAAGTTGCACGGTTCAAGTGGTTCGCCATAGACATTTGTTTGCTGACCGATCGTCATTTTTGATCTTTTCTAATTAAGCGACACGCCGACAAGACTGCCGATCACATATGTGACGCCGACAGCCAACAGCATGATCGCAACTTGGCGAACTGCGCTAAGCATTTTCGAGCGCTCTGCTTGTTGGCCAATTGCGTAACCGGCTAAAGCGGCTGCGATAATAGCAACCGCGATTGATGAATATTTCGCCGAGTTGCCACCGCCAAAAAGCCACGGCACAACCGGCAACATGGCACCAGCCAAAAACGACACGAGAGAAA
>RFTA01000263.1 GCA_009923685.1 Actinomycetota bacterium | reverse complement strand
GGCTCAGGGTCTTTTAATCCAATAATCACATAGTGCCAATCAGGGTCGGGTGCCTGACCAACGTCGGTGACACTCGGATACGGCTCGGTATGCGTGTGGCTGTGCACCACCCCAATGATCGCCAACCCACGCGCCTCGGCGTCAAGTTCAATTCGAAGATGATCCCGTGGATCAACCGTGTAGATAATTTTGCTCTGCGCGATGTTTCGACACGCGTGAAACTCGCGCGCCACATCACTGCCGAATTCGCCGACCAAAAAACCGCAGCATTCAAGTGGTGTCTCGGCCAAAGCCAGTGCAGTGATCTGACTTTGTACTGAACTTGGTATCACGATTCGTGACTCAGAAACTTGGTTCGACATTGGCATAAAAGGCTACAGGTACGCTTAAAGCACGCTATGAAAAAAGAGTCTCCAGAGATCATCGCCAGCAATCGCAAGGCGCGACACAACTACACAATCGTTGATGTCATTGAGGCTGGCATTGTGCTGCACGGAAGCGAGGTTAAGAGTTTGCGCGAAGGCCAAGTGCAGATCGCCGAGGCTTATGCCCATGTCGTTCGTGGCGAAATGTGGCTTGAAGGCGTGCATGTCGCCGTCTATCGGTTTAGCCACGGCGTCGGGTCGCATGAACCAATGCGTTCACGCAAATTGTTGTTGCATCGCGAACAAATTCGCAAACTACAAGAACGAATGGCCAAAGAGCGCTTGACGCTCGTGCCGTTGTCGATGTTGCTCAAAGATGGTCGCATCAAAGTCGAACTCGCTCTTGCCAAGGGGCGACAGAAAGAAGATCGTCGGCAAGCCATCGCCGAAAAAGAGTCAAAACTCGAAATGCGTCGCGAAGCCGGCCGCCAACGCAAAGGCACCGCCCCGCAATCTGGCAATCGCTCGGGTTCTCGCTCGCGCCAACGCGACTCAGACGACTGAACGAACTCAATAAATCGAAGCGCACACGCTTGCCGTAGACTGACTGCGTTACGTAAGTTCAAAGGGGCTGACAGGTTTCGACGTCAGATTC
>RFTA01000262.1 GCA_009923685.1 Actinomycetota bacterium | reverse complement strand
GGTTTGGCTTGCCACCCTCTTTCGGAAACGAGAAGTCGTACAAATATTCAGACTCGGGCAAAATTTCGGTGCCGAGTTCGCAAATGTTCGTGCCGCTTCGAATATTTGCCAATGCGAGATCTTTAGTCGGCTCTTCGAGCACCAAGCCGTTGATAAACACAATGTCTGCTGATTCGAGCGTCGCCGCGTCACTTGGTTTCGGTTCGAAAGTGTGCGAGTTGGTGCCCTCGGGCACTATGCCAGTGATCATCGCCGATGTGCCACCTGCAATGTTTGCCACAATGCTCGTGATTGGCGCAACGGTTGTCGCAATT
This sequence comes from Actinomycetota bacterium, assembly GCA_009923685.1. Lineage (GTDB taxonomy): Bacteria > Actinomycetota > Acidimicrobiia > Acidimicrobiales > Ilumatobacteraceae > BACL27. Next base: position 706 of record RFTA01000262.1, on the reverse strand, counting down.
TTTATCGCCCGTCCTTGAATCACGTCGCCTAGTTCGCAACCGACGCTCTGACTGTTCGACCCTTGGTCGGCGTTTGCGCAACCAGTAACCACGATCAGAAATAGTGCCATCAGCTTTGATCTCACGAAACTCTGCTCCCGATTATTCTTTAGTCGAAGTTGAAGTAATTTTGTCAAGAATTTGGGCTACCCGCAGTGAATCACTAACGGGCATAACCCACCCCGAACCTGTCGAAACATTTTCGCTCACTTCTTGAATCATTTCGACAAACGCGTCGATATTTTGAAAGTGTTCGATGCGATCGTTGACCCGAAGTGAACTCGGTTCGCGCCAAGTCGAAAAGGCCTCGCCTGCTTCAGTCGCAATCATGCCCGAACTACCTTCAATCTTCAATATCTGGGGCACATCTTTTTCGAATGAACTCATCAACTGGACGCTCGTCTTGTTGTTGATAATCGCTTTGACTTTGGTCGTCAAATCAATTTTTGTAGGGCCAATTTTTCGATCAACACTGTTTATCTTCAAGTCGTTCGCACCTTGAGTGAGCGCCACCCATATATTTGCTTGGTAACAACCGATATCGAGCAAGGCACCGCCACCCAATAATGGGTCAAGTCGATAGTTCTCGGTCATTTCAGATTTGAAACCCCATTGCGACTCGATTGATTTAATGTCACCGATCGCGCCAGATTCAATCAATTCGACG
>RFTA01000261.1 GCA_009923685.1 Actinomycetota bacterium | reverse complement strand
ATCATCTAAAAGCCTTATTTTCTGCCCTTTCCAAAAGCCTCGAAATATATGCCCGAATCATACGGACAACGCCTTGTGGATTGGAAGTGGATAGCCATGTGAATTACACGAATCTTCTGTGGATTACCTGTGCGCAACGGCCGAGTTATGAAATTCGCGTCACCGTTACCGGAATTCCGTTTAAAACACTGTTGCCCGACAATGGGTCGATCTCTTTTTCATCAGTCAAGATATTTGAATTCACTCCTGCTCGCGATGCCGCAACGCGCGTCTTGGTTCCTGGCATCGAATGTCCCCAACCGTGCGGCAAACTCACCACACCAACTCGCACAGACTCGGTAATTTCAATCGGCGCGTCAACACTGCCGACTCGACTCGTCACGCGCACTTTTGTTTGGCCTTCAACACCCAATCTTGCTGCATCGTTCGGATGAATCTGCAGAGTGCAACGGTCTTTGCCCTTCACGAGAACCTCGATGTTGTGCATCCACGAATTGTTCGAGCGCAAATGCCGTCGACCGACAAGCGTGAGTTGCGAGTCATCTAGATTTATCGAAAGCAATTTGGTCAATCGAGATAGATCGTCGAGCAAAAGCTGAGGTGCAAGTTCAACTTTGCCCGACGGTGTGCGCAAGACTTCGGGCAATCGCGGTTCAAGCGCGCCGAAGTCGATGCCATGTGGCGACGCAATCAATCGGTCGAGCGTCAACCCATCGGGTGCTGCACCAAAACCATCACCAAACGGACCAGTGCGCAACATGAAATCAAGAATTCGATCCGGTCCGCGGCGACCCGATCGCGACAACTCTTCGATCAACTTTTGATCATCTCTGCCAAAAACATTCGAGGATGAATCTTTCGTTGCGCTTCGCACGACACTCGCGATCGCCATGTCATCGATCACCGCGACATCGGCATCGGCTCCCATCCCCGAGACAATTGCCGAAAGTTTCGCCAAAATTTGCCACTCGTCTAGTTGATCTTGCGCAATCGGCAACACCGGCTCGCTGTAGTTGGCCA
>RFTA01000027.1 GCA_009923685.1 Actinomycetota bacterium | reverse complement strand
GCTCTCGTGCAGTTGATGGCGCGAACGATGAAATCTGAGTTTTACTGATGCGTGCAGTTGGTGTGCGTGGCGGAGCGTGGCTTGGAGGTGTGAACGCCTGGGGCGATGTTTTTGTGGATGGCCAAGAGCGTTTGCGATGGTTTGTCGCCGCAGACGATCGGTGGTATCGACCTTCGCGTGAGACGACAGTTCGACAGCGTGAGGTTTCTGGTGTGCCTGTGATCGAGACGCGAATAAAAGTGCCGGGTGGTGACGCGGTGCAACGGGTTTACGGTGTCGCTGATTTGGGCGGCGCGATTGTTGTCGAAATCTATAACGACTCATCGTTGCCGTTTGCGGTTGCGTTCGATCGTGGCGACATCGCCACGATGCGCGAGCCGAGCCCGACTGGAGTGCAGGGCATTGATTTGCCTGCGGGCATGGCGGCGTTGCATGTTGCGAGTCGAGTTGATGTGCCCGAGGCGTCATGGTCAAATATTTTGACCAAGCAACGGTGCAAATTGTTGTTGTCTGCTGGGGGCGGCGCAATTGCTGGCACTAGTAGTGGCGGTAGTGGGAGCGGCGCGATTGCTGGCATTGGCGACGGTGATAGCGGCGATGACAGTAGCGACGATTTTGTCGACTTGATTTTGGACCGCGCCGAGCGAGTAAAACTTGGCGACAGGCCAGGCGAGTGGGTCGACGAAGTTGCTCGTGCCGCCGAGCAGGTTTTGCAGCGATGCGCAAAGCGTGGTTCGACATCTTGGCTTGACGAGCGAGCAATTTTGTCAGCAGGCATGCTGTTGCATCGCGCCGGTGAGATTCGCGGGCAACAAGATGTTGAGCGAGCATGGTCGCGACTGTTGGGCTCGCGAGTTGCTGAAACCGCGAGTGCTCGTGTGGACGGCGAAATAAATAGCGTGGGGCGCGAGGCAGTAGAAAAATATTCGGGCGTGCGTCAAATTGCGTGGGTCGAATCGCAACTCGTAGCACGGCGCCATGACGGTGTGATCGAGATTTGTCCGCGGGGCATCGACACCGGGTGGCTCGGCGCGAATTTCGAATGTCACCGGCTCGTTGCATCCACTGAACATTTGATTTCGTTTGCAGTGCGTTGGCACGGCGAGAAACCCGCGCTGTTGTGGGAAATCGACGGCCCGCCAGGTGCGCGAGTTGCGGCGAGCGCGATTGATCGCGCGTTTTCGAGCACCGAGATGCGTGGTGAAACTTTGTTGGCAGGTTTCACTGCAGAGCAAACAGCGCTCGTCAAATAGGCTGAGCGCATGGCAAGCGAATCGATAAATAGTGTTGCGCCGAGTACTGCGCCGAGTGGTTCGCCAAGTTTGTCGCCACTGAAGTTAACCGAATGGACGTCATGCGGTGGTTGTGCGGCCAAGTGGGGTGCAAATCTGCTGAAAGATTTGGTTGATGACTTAGCGGCGGGTGCCGCGCCGAAAATTGACCCTGCATTGTTGGTGGGTTTGGCGCCGTTTGATGATGCTGCGGTGTATCAAGTTTCAGATGATGTGGCGTTAGTTAGCACGACTGATTTTTTTCCGCCGCTTGTCGACGACCCTGACGACTTTGGCGCGATCGCTGCGGCGAACGCGTGCAGTGATGTTTTTGCGATGGGCGGGCGAGTGGTGATGGCGGTGAATATTGCTGCGTTTCCAGAGAATTTTCCGACTGAGGCGATCACGCAGATTTTTGCGGCGGCTTCTCGTGTCGTCGAGCAAGCCGGCGGATCTGTGGCGGGCGGTCACACGATACGAAACCCTGAACCGATTTTCGGGTTGGCGGTGCAGGGCGTGGTGCATCCACAAAAAATATTTCGCAAAGGTGGTGCGCTTGCTGGTGATGTTGCGTTGATGTCAAAACCTCTTGGCACTGGTTTGACTTTGGCGAATGGTTCGCCGAGCGACAAAGCCGAGGCGATCGCGGGCATGCGGCGCCTGAATCGTGTTGCATCTGAGCAATTGCAACAACTTGGCGATGCAGTGCATGGCGTAACCGATGTAACGGGTTACGGCCTTGCTGGTCACGGTTGGGAGATGGCGCAACGCTCGGGTGTGCAGTTGGTGTTGCGTGCGTCGTGGTTGCGCGCCTATGCCGGTGCGCGTGAGGCGGCGCAGGCTGGTGTGCGAACCGGTGGCGACCCGCGTAATCGTGCTTATGTTGCTGATCATTTCAGTTTTGATGCGACGACTACGGATGATTCGTCTGTTGCGTTGTGCATGGACCCGCAAACGAGTGGCGGGTTGTTGGCTGCGGTAACTCGCGAGGCTGCCGAAAAACTTCTGCGCGACGAAATGTGGTTCAGGGTCGGTGAGTTCAGTTCTTCGCCGGCGAGCGTGCACTTGTGCTAGTGCAAGTTGACGCGATTTGACGTGGGCGGAGGCTGGTTGATGCGAGCCGACGCGTGTTAATGCGAAAAATTAAGCCGTGGCCAAACGCTTCGCGTGAGCGACTGTTGTTTGAAAGTGGCGCAAAAACAATCGTCGGCATTGACGAAGTTGGCAAGGGCAGTTGGGCTGGGCCGCTTGTGATTGGTATCGCAATGTTGAGTCGCGAAGTTATTTTTTCGGACGAGCCGGCCGTGTTGTTGGGTGGTGTGCGCGACTCGAAGCAACTTTCAGAGCTGCAACGCGAAGAAATGTTCGAGCAAGTTGCTGCTAAGTGCTTGCGTTGGGCTACCGGTGCGGCGAGTGCGCTTGAGTGTGATCAACTCGGCATGGTTGAGGCGCAACGTTTGGCGACGGCGCGGGGGTTCGCCGCACTAGAAATTGGCGGTGATGCGGGTATCGACACAGCAATAATCGACGCGGCAATCGTCGACACGGAAATAATCGACGCCGCGATTGTCGACGGCCGCTGGGATTTTGTCTCGCCGCATGCGCGCAAAGTGATGCTTGAAGTTAAAGCCGATGCCGATTGTGTGTCGGTGGCTGCAGCATCAGTGCTGGCGAAAGTTTCGCGTGATCGCGAGATGCGTGCGCTCGCGGGTGATTATCCGCAATGGCATTTTGATACCAACAAGGGATATCCATGCCCGAAGCACCGCGTGGCGTTGCAGGGCTATGGGCCGTCGGCGATTCATCGCACATCGTGGGCGTTCATGCCCAATTATGTGCCGTGGCTGAAAACTAATTAGCTAATTCAGGCGTCGGTGATTTTGGCGCGTCTACTTCATTTTTGTTGCGGTCGTAGATGAGTAGTGCCCATAGTGCGGCAAATGCGAGTGTGCCGATGAGCCAGACGGTTTCTGGTTTTGGGCCGAACTGCCACCACCATTCGATTGGGTCGTTGAGTGATTTTGAGATGAAGACGTCTTGGCCAGTTGTGTAGCGCCTTATCGTGTCGCGTAGCGCAATTGAGTTTGAGATTGTTGCGAGTATCGCCACAGTGATGACGAGCGAGTTTGGGTAGCGCTCGGTTTTGTTGGCCGCGGCGATGATCACAATGCCCAAAAAGAACGGCAAGAAATATCTCGGCTGAATTACTTGACCGATCGGGGTGAAAGTTTGTTGATTTGCATAAAGAATCGCAACACACATGATCGCAACTATGAAGACAAAAATAGCTTTGTCAGCGTAATTTGACTTTCGAAGCGCGAAAACCGTAGTCAGCAAGAACGCTTGCAAAGTCAACAACCAAACAGTGTGTGTCATCTCTAACTCAAACCAACCCAATCCCCAGCTACCAAAAAATCCCATTACGAATCTCGGCAGATTCAAAAAATTATTTATCAATAAATTGTTGGCAGTAGTGATGATCCCCTCATCGACTTGAGACCGCGAGTCGTTGAGAATGTCAATCCGAATAAATGCGCGAGAGGTTCGGTCGTATACGAGAAAAAGCCCTGCAATTACTAGGCCACCAAAAATAATGGTCTTTCTTTTAAATTGAAGAAGTTGACGAGCGTGTTTTGTGAGTGCTAACGATCCGCTCAAAACCAGTGCAACCCACTTCAGCCGTGAGTCTCTGAGTAATTCGAAACTCACGAGATGGCTGCTCGCGATATCTCGTCCAATGAAAAACAATAAAAGGAACAATGTCCAAAAAATTGCCGAGATCATAAGCGACTTTGTGTCGACTAGCTTCTGTTGAAAGATGGTTGAGCTTACAATTGCCAATGTAAATAAAAGAAGAAAGTACTTACCTTCAAATCGAGAGCCTGCCGCAAAAAAAATTGAACAAAGCATGCATACTGCAGCAAAACTTTGTATTAGTGCGTTCTTTTGATTTTGTATGATGGCTAGTGCGCTAAAGACAAAGCATGTGACGCCGACGATTGTCCAACTTGATGTATTTACTGAAGCAATATAGTAAAAAGTGCCTGGGGAGACCACGGCAAGCCAGGATAAAAAAGTGTCGATTTTGAAATTTTTTATCAAAGAAGCGCTGATAAAAATTAGAGCAACTGCCATCAGAGAATTTAAAAGACGGATCTTCACTACACTTGCTTCCACGAATGGACTAACTAACTGTCGAGTAACATTAAAATACGCTTTTGGGTAATTGATTGTGTTGTAATTTGATGTAGTCGTTTCAAGTTCTTTAATTGCAATTTGGCAACCTGCGCTTTGAGCCTGGCCCTGTGATAGGTAACACTTACTGGGTTCGGCCACCATCATTGGCACAATCATTGAGTTGGCGCGGTCGGGGTCTTTGCGACAGTAGGGCGGGTTGCCTTCGGTGCCGCACCAGATGCTTGTGAGTACGTAGTCTTCGTCGGGACTGCTGCCGACGGCTGAGCCCATTGACCAAGCGGCAAGCGTCATGAAAAGCAATAGCGCCATAAGTGCGCGAACTGCGATGAAACGCGCGAACGACCTCGAAATTTTCGGCGCCCTCACAAAGTTATGTCAGTCTTTTTGCGTGCCGACTTTGAGGTCGCGAAACGCCGACTTCGAGTCGATACCGACATCTTTTGGCAACCCGAGCACACGCTCGCCGACGATGTTGCGCATCACTTCGTCTGAGCCACCGGCAATTCGCATGCCTGGCGCGCCGAGCAACAGCTGACTCCAGGCGTAGGTGCCCCATTCGCCGGTGTCGGCTTGCAATTTGCTGCCGAGCACGAGTGCAAGAAAGTCGTTCATGCGTTTTTGATTGTCGACAAGCGCCATTTTGGCAATCGACATCTCTGGGCCAGGTGTTTGACCTGCACGAATTTTATCCATCGCGCGTTGGTTGTTGTATCCCGCAACTTTTGTTCGAATAAAGAGATCTGCCATTTTTTCGCGCACAATCGGATCATCGGTCAAACCAAAATGTTGCACCATGGCTTGCATTCGCGTGAACATCGAAGTCTCGCCGCCACTTGCAGTGCCGATCGCGGCGCGCTCATTCATTAAAGTCGTCAACGCCACACCCCAGCCATTGTTGACCTCGCCGAGTCGATAACTGTCGGGCACACGAACCTCGTTAAAAAACACTTCGTTGAAACTTGCACCACCTGTCATCTGCCGTAACGGACGAATCTCGACACCAGCCGCGTGCATGTCGACGATGAAACCCGTCATGCCTTTATGTTTTGGCAAACTTGGGTCGGTGCGGCAAATCACTTCGCCGATGTCGCTGTATTGCGCGCCTGATGTCCAAACTTTTTGGCCGGTTATGACCCACTCGTCGCCATCGCGCTCGGCTTTTGTCTGCAAAGACGCAAGATCGCTGCCCGCGCCCGGCTCTGAAAACAATTGACACGCCACGATGTCGGCGCGCCACATCGCCCGCAGAAACTTTTCTCGCGCAAAATCGGTGGCGTGGGCCAAAATTGTCGGCGCAACCATGCCCAACCCGATTTGAAAAATTGACTGGTTGGCGACTTTGTATTGCGCCTCGGCCTTGCTATAGGCCTTTTCGAATTCAATGGATAACCCACGGCCGCCATATTGCTCGGGCCCCGAAATCCACCCAAAGCCCGCATCAAACTTTTGCTGGCGCCACTGCTTGGCGCGATTCACTACTTCGTCTTCGGCTTGTTTCGATCGCTCTTCGAACATCGACACATTGTCTGAGCCCTCGCCCCAAACGAACGCCTTCTTCGACTCGCGAGGTTCGGCGTTGGCTGCCAAAAATTTGTGTGCGTCAGCGGTGAATTGTTCGATGGTTGTGTTTGCGAGATCGCTAGCCATGGCAAATAACCGTACCCGTCAATGTGGTGTTTGGTGAAAGCCAGAATCTTGACTAACCTGCCTCGGGTGGGTCAGCCCGTTGATGTCAAACAAACAGCCGCAGGGGTTGCCGGTCGCATTCGTTTCGAGTTAAATCGCACCCTGACCGGCCAGGGCCACGAAAAGTTCACCAGCGCCAGCCAGGCAATCGGTCCGCGCCCAGCGGCCGAACTGGCACGCCGACTATTTAATAGTGGGGCAGTTCTCGGGGTGCATGTGTTTGCCAACATCGTGACAGTTGATCTTGTGCCTGGTTCACGAGACAGCGATTTGGCTCAGATTGCAAGCGATCTTTATCAATATTGGAAACCCGGCATGAAGCCGCCAACCGTCGAAGAATTAATGGCCCAAGTTGCCGCCCCAGCCGCCGCCGCCGCACCGAGCGCCGATGGTTCGGCGCCAGAACCGAGTGCTGCCGAAAAGCTCATCCCTGCCCATTTGCTAGAACGTAGCCGCAATGCGCGAAAAAAGGCCGAAGCCAAATAACGCTTGACCACTGCGAACATATGTTCGCTACAGTGCAGGCATGAAGTTATTGGTGCCCAAAACCCTCGCCGCTAAACATTCAGTTTTCGAAAAACAAGTTCTCGAAAACCTCGCCGTCTCAGATCAAGTTCGTCAGTTGTTGCCCGACTCAGGCTTAGTTCGTGGACGCATCGTGCGTTGCTGTGGTGACGCCGCCGCATCGCTGGCGCTTTCACTTTGCGCGCGTGCATCA
>RFTA01000260.1 GCA_009923685.1 Actinomycetota bacterium | reverse complement strand
TCACAACACGATGCCACCCGCGGCAAAGACCGTCGGCAACTATGTCAACTCATCGCTGGCAAAAGTCGAAGCACTTAAAGCCGGTTACGACGAAGCGATCATGCTTTCACCAAGTGGTTTGGTCGCCGAGTGCACAGGCGAAAATATTTTCTGCGTACGCAACGGCATTATCTTGACACCGCCACTTTCGGCTGGTGCTCTCGAGGGCATCACACAGTCGAGCGTCACAACTATTGCTCGTGATTTGGGTTACGACATTCGTGTCGACAACATCGCTCGCAGTGATCTCTACATCGCCGACGAAATTTTCGTTTGCGGCACCGCTGCCGAAGTTGGCTCGGTTAACTCAGTCGACGAACGCAAGATTCCATGCCCTGGTCCGATGACCAAAGCGATTGCAGCAACCTATGCCAAAGCCGTGCGTGGTCAAGACGACCGCTACAAGCAATGGTGTGAGTTGGTCAAGTAGAAATCATGTCGCAATCTGTCGTCAATCACGGTGAAGTCGTCGAAGTTTTCGACACGACGTTGCGTGATGGCATGCAGGTCGAAGGTGTTTCGGCAAGCGTGCAAGACAAGCTTCGCATCGCTGAACAACTTGATTTTCTTGGCGTTCACTTCATTGAAGGTGGCTGGCCTGGCGCCAACCCAAAAGACATCGAGTTCTTTGCTCGTGCACGCACCGAATTAAATCTCAAAACTTCGACACTTGTCGCGTTTGGTTCAACTCGACGCCCGATGGGCAAAGTTGATGACGACCCGACGCTGCGCAACTTGGTCGAAGCCGAGACGAGCGCAGTGTGCATTGTGGCCAAATGTTCTGCGTATCATGTCGAACAAGCCCTGCAAACAACGCTTGACGAGGGCGTGGCGATGGTCAGCGACTCGGTGAAATATCTTTTTGCCAACAACCGTCGTGTGCTTGTCGATATGGAGCATTTCTTTGACGGCTACAAGCACAACGCCGAATTTTCGTTGCGTGTGCTTGAAGCAGCCGTAATTGGTGGCGCAACACATTTGGTGTTGTGCGACACAAACGGTGGCTCGCT
>RFTA01000259.1 GCA_009923685.1 Actinomycetota bacterium | reverse complement strand
GATGACCGCTCAATTTCAACTTCGGGGTTGTGCAACAAATGCGACGGCGAATATACAACTTTCACGGCACCTCGATTCTGGTCAAAATATTTTGACGAATTATCTAACTGAAATCTAATGGTGCACGCAACGAGCGCTTTAATTCAGCGAGCCCCGAAGTTGTTGCAATCAACTCGACGGATTCCCAAAGTTTGACGGCTTGTTCACCTCGTGGAGTCTTTGAAATCACAGGCCCAAAGAAACTGCCCTCGTTGGGCTGACCCGGCTTAAACGTCAAAATCGGTGTGCCGACATCTTTGCCTGTGCGCGAAAGTGCGAGGTCGGTCTCTTCGCGAATCACCGCGGTGTGTGTTTCGTCTTCAAACGAATTGGCCCACTCGACTGGCAACGAATGTCGTTGCAACACGTCACTGAGAAATTTATGCGCATCGGTGTCAATACCTTCGCGATTTTTTTCGACGTGAATCGTGGTGCCGATCGCCGTATAAAACTTTGCCACGGCATCGTTGCCTGCAGCCGCGCGCGCGGCACTGGCTACGCGCAACGCCTTGAGTCCGAAACTGTGGATCATCTTGTGATAATCGTCGCCAGGCTTGTAACCCTTGTCTGTATTGATCATCGACAACGAGATAAATCGCCACTGCACTTCGTATTTGCGAAGAGCGCTCACCTCGGTTGCCCATCGCGAAGTAATCCACGCCCACGGACAACCTGGATCAAAGAAAAATTCTAAATCTGCCATAAAGACAGATTAGGCGCTTCAGACTCGCTCAACCTCTTTAAGGTCGTAAGTTTCGATCACATCGCCCGGCTTCAAGTCTTGGAAGTCTGTCAAACTGATGCCGCATTCGAAACCCTCGCGCACTTCTTTGACATCGTCTTTGAAGCGGCGCAACGTGTTGATGTTGCCCTTCCAAATGATCGTGCCATCGCGCAAGAATCGCACGCGCGAGCCACGGGTGATAACGCCCGAAACAACCGAGCAACCAGCAACCGCGCCAACCTTTGGTGCTTTGAAGATCTCGCGCACTTCGGCTTCGCCAGTGACAA
>RFTA01000258.1 GCA_009923685.1 Actinomycetota bacterium | reverse complement strand
TCTGGCCATCGTCGAAATCTTGACGCGCTGTCGTTGCATTATCCACGGCAACATCACCAGCAAACCACTAACTCGTTGCGCAGCACTTCGCGGGCCACGCCGTGCCTGTCGCACTGACTTCGTCGAGCGAGCCGACCGTTTCGAAGCTGTTGACTTCGCCGCGCGAGCCGACTTTGCCGAGCGAGCCGACCCTGACGCAGATTTCTTGGCGGGCTTGCTTGAACGCTTTTTCGCCGGTCGTTTTTTAGTTGCCATTACTTACCCGCCGCAAGGTTCTCTAACCACTGCACAACTTGCTCGCGAACCGACTGGGGCTCAAGCACTTCGGCGCTCTCAACCATCGCAAACAACCACATTTTAAAACCGTCAAGGTTGGCGCACGGTATCGCAAATTCGACGCTGCCATCCTCGCGATCGCGAATCACAGAACTCTCACCAAACTCGCGTCGCACACCTGCGGCCAGCGATGCATCAACAAGCACCACGGCCGTCGTCACTTCGCCATCACCTGCTGCCAACATTTGTTTTTCTGTCGGCACGGCGGCCGCTACATCAAAATCAACGGGTGTTTTAAACGCACGCGCCTCGCCCGCCGAAACTGAACCTTCAATTCGATCAACGCGAAAAACTCGTTTGTCTCGACGCAAGTGGTCAAAACCGATGATGTACCAAAAGCCGTTGCGCGAAAGCATGCCATATGGGTCGACTTGTCGCTTCTCGCCCTTGTAATCAAAATTCAATGTCTTACGCTTCATCACCGCGTCGGTGATCGTGCCCATGTTCTCGTCGACCAATCCAATATTTACGCTCATCGCGGCTTTGCCCAAAATTCTTTCGCCACCAAGTTTCCAAAGCGCTTCTTCACCATGCTGAGCGCCCAAGTGCACGGTTGCCACCGCCAATTGCAGAGCCATGCGCTCTTCTTGAGTCAATCGCAAATCGCTGAGTTCGTAATTCGATCGATTCACCCAATATGTAACTTCGCCGGCTGCATCTCCGCCAAGGGTCTTGGTCTCGATCGGAATCCCCATTTCGCGCAACGCCGCTTTG
>RFTA01000257.1 GCA_009923685.1 Actinomycetota bacterium | reverse complement strand
CGACTTCATCGCCGCCGAAAGCGCGACGCCCGGCAACTTGCCTGCCAAGTCACCAGTTGCATAAACCTTTGTTGCGCCATATTCGCCGAGTGAAACGGCGATCGCACTGGCATCGCCACCGACGAACGCGGTGACCTTGCTCGACAACGATCGTGCCTTGGTAAGCAACTCGAGAGTGCCTGTTGTAGCGACGCCTGCAGATGCTTGCGCGAAAACCCAAACGCTATTGATGGTCATATGTTTCTGCCTTTTGCTCTCAGATCAACTTCAAATTTTCGAGAAATGCAACAATCTTGCCGAATGCTTCGCCATCATCTTCGATAACTTGTCCGGCTTTGCGGGCTTCTGCCTGGGTAACGCTGACAACTTTTTGACCAGCGGCTGCCCAACCAGTTGGCGTGACCGCGAGATCGCCGGCGGTGACGACATCGAGCGGCTTCTTTTTTGCATCCATGATGCCTTTGAAACTTGGGTAACGCGGTTCGACAACACCAGCGGTCACGCTGATCACTGCAGGCAAAGTGCACTCGACTTCGTCGTAGCCAGATTCGCTTTGACGATCAACTCTCAAAACTGAGCCTTCAACTTTTACTTTTTTGGCAAAAGTAACCGAAGGCAAACCAAGGCACTCTGCGATCTGCTCGGGCACCGTGCCGGTGTAACCGTCAGACGACTCGGTGCCGGCGATAATCAAATCGGCACCGCCGAGTTTGTTAACTGCCGCAGCCAAAACTTTTGCAGTGGTCAATGCATCTGAACCCGCGAGTGCAGGATCGCTGACCAATAATCCTTTGACGGCACCCATCGCCAACGCGGTGCGCATGCCGGATGTTTCGCCGTTCGGCGCCATCGACACAACAAAAACTTCGCCCGAGCCGGCAGTCGCGACAAGTTGCAACGCCATTTCGACGCCGTATGCATCTGATTCATCGAGAATTAATTTTCCGTCGCGCTTAAGTGCGTGAGTCGTGGCGTCAAGTGCGCCGGGGCTTGCTGGATCTGGAATCTGCTTTACGCATACGACAATATTCATGGCTTCTATTCTTACCGT
>RFTA01000256.1 GCA_009923685.1 Actinomycetota bacterium | reverse complement strand
CACCCGCATGACTTGCGCTTAAGTCTTTGCCTGCCAAGAGTTGCGAGATAACCTGCGGCCAAGAACCCGCAACTTCGATCTCGCTCACGATCGAGCTCGCTTAAGCGCTGCGGCGGGTGCGCAACATTTTGCGACGTTCGCGGGCAGATGCCCCGCCCCAAACGCCTTGCTTCTCACGACTGTCGAGCGCATAGGTCAAACACGCTATGCGCACTTTGCACTCGCTGCAGACCGATTTTGCCTGGCTGCAGTTTTCTTCGTTGTCTGGGTAGAAAATCTGGGGGTCAAGACCCTGACAAGCACCGCTGCTTCGCCAAGTCAAATCGATTTCGGGCACGCGAACCCCCTTGTTCTCGTCGGGCAAAGACTAGAACTTGGGTGTCACACCGTGCCAATCGGCAAATGGCTATAACTTGCCAGTCAAAAACTGTCAGTCGCGAAGGTCTGTAAGCAATTCGGCGACGGTGAAATCGGCGAGTTCGACGGCCTCGAGATAATTCGACAGCGTTGAAATCACTTGCACGTTACCTTTGGCAAATTCGACAACCTGTTGAGGCGTGAATTGAAAGCGGATGTAGTGCACCGCGGCGGTTACAGTCTCGCGCGTCAGTTGCTCGGCGTGTGCTTCGTCGACTGTCGCCTTGACAACTTCGCCGTTCGCGAGTTTGATCGCGATCGACTTTTCGATGTCGACAAGTTTTGGCAGCCACTCGCGCATCTGTTCGTCGGTCACCAACTCGATGAACACTGTTGCGCAAAGTTGACCCGCTTCGGGGATCAACGGGTTGTAGGCCTTCAACTCTTCGAGCACGCCCTCATCTGAAACGACACGCTCGACGCGCAACATCTCTTGAATTTGCGATTGCATCGTCGCGCGATTTTCGAACATCACGGTCACGATCGTGCCGAGTGAGATTCGACGGCGACGCTTCAATTCGATGATCTCGGCTCGTCGAGTATCGCGTATGCGCTCATAAGCGCGTTGCTCTAAAATGTCGCTGAGCACTAATTTTCGGTTGCTGTTTGTTTGCGTCATGGTTGACATTGATTA
>RFTA01000255.1 GCA_009923685.1 Actinomycetota bacterium | reverse complement strand
GTCGGTTCGCAGTTTGCGTAATTCGCGTTTGTGACGATCGGCAATCGCTTTGCGACCACTGCCACGTTCGCCCGTAAGTGCGACGCGTTCTTCAAGTTGTTTTAACTCGCGCTCATGCATGGTCTCGAGTGCTTCAGCAGCTTTGTCGAGATGATTGCCCAAATCGGCAACAATTTTGAAGACTGCCGAACCTGTACCGTCGAGTCGCGAGGCAATATTGGCAAAGGCTTCTTGGCGTCGTGCCAAATAATTGTCGGTCACTAGCAATCGTGCGCGGTCTAAATTGCCTTGGCTGGCTTTTGCCACCGATTCTGCAGTCGACGGAAACACGCCGTCGGCCACCAAGGCCGCGGCGATATCGCTTTCGCGAAGTCGAGCAAAGTTAACGACCACACATCGCGAATTAATTGTCGTCAATGACGGCACGAGTTGATCGGCCAACAAAATAAAAACAACCTGCGACGCCGGCTCTTCGATTGTCTTTAGCAATCGCACCGCAGCACTGTCGCGCATGAGATGCACCTCATGAATAATTATCACTTTAACTTTTGCTTCAAGCGGTGTCGTCGAAGATTGGGTGACGATGCTCTCTGCTTCTTCTTTGTCGACCGCGGCACCGACGCGAAAAATCTCGTTGACATCGGTGAATTCGCCGCGCAAAATCAAATCTGCTTCGCGTGAACTGTCACTATCTGAACCCGTAACCAAAGTCGAAGCAAATGCCCGTGCGGCATATTCTTTGCCGCAACCCTCTGGTCCGACAAATAAAAACGATTGAACATTGGTAGTCGCAAAATGACGCAACTTTTCGACTGCGCGATCTTGACCGACAATTCTCGACCAAACCGAACCCATCAGATGCCGAGTCTTTCTTGCACGCCAGCAGAGATAATTTTCTCGAGGTCATCTTTGGCGGGGGTGCCGTCAATAACAAGCCAGCGTTTCGGGTCGGCGGTCGCCATCTGCGAAAACCCTTCGGCTACGCGCTTGAAAAACTCGCGATCTTCGCGCTCGAACCGATCGAGTTCGCGCTTTTTCAACCGCTCGAGCA
>RFTA01000254.1 GCA_009923685.1 Actinomycetota bacterium | reverse complement strand
CGGTTATCTGACGCCAAGCAAAAGTTCTGTGACGAGTTGGTCGAGGCGTTCGTGGGCGTATCCACGTTCGCCAAGTGCTTTGACATCGAATGTGTCGGTGCGCAAAGTGTGCAGTGCATCTGTGCCAAAACCATTTGGTGATGTGGGCTCGGCAAGTTTGTCGAACATGGCCGCCTTGAGTGCGGCCTGAATTTCTTTGTCTTGCTTGAATTGACGCGACTTCTCGGCCAAGATCAGGTAGGTGCGCATGCAGCCACGGGCGAAATCCCATACGCCTTCGGCGTTTTCGGTGCGATAGGCATGGGCATCGAAGTGCAACATGCCGTCATACTTCGAGTCTTCAAGAAGTTTGACGAGGTAGAACGCATCGCGGATGCCTTCGCTGCCGAATCTGAAGTCTTGGTCGAACTTGCCGATGCGTTGTGCGTTGAGATCGATGTGAAACAACTTGCCGTGCCATAAAGTTTGTGCGACTGCGTGGGTGAAGTTGAGGCCGCTCATTGTTTCGTGTGCGAACTCTGGATTGAGGCCGACCATTTCGGGCCATTGCAATTCGTTGATAAACGCGATTGCGTGACCGACAGTTGGCAAGAACATGTCGCCCCGAGGTTCGTTTGGCTTTGGCTCGAGCGCGAACTTTAAGTCATAGCCACGATCTTTGGCGTAAGCGCAACAAATGTTGACGGCTTCGGCGTAGCGATCAAGTGCAGTGCGAACATCTTTGGCTGCTTCGCACTCGAGACCTTCGCGACCGCCCCACATGACATAAACCTTGGCGCCAAGCGAGACGCCCATGTCGATTGACTCCATTGTTTTTTTAATTGCATAGCGACGCACGACCGGGTCGTTGGCGGTGAATGCACCTTCTTTGAAAACTGGCTGGCCAAAAAGATTTGTCGTGGCCATTGGCACTTTGATGCCGGTCTTGTCGAGTGCTTGGCGAAATCTTTTTAGTGCAGTTTCGCGTTCGGCCGCGGTTGCGCCGAATGGAACAAGATCGTCGTCGTGAAAGTTGACGCCGTATGCACCGAGATCGGCAAGGCGGTGCACC
>RFTA01000253.1 GCA_009923685.1 Actinomycetota bacterium | reverse complement strand
GTGTTCGTCGTCGGCTTGCTTGCCACGATGCTGATGGTCTGGTTTGAGCGCAAGGCGATTGCCGGAATGCAAAATCGAATCGGTCCAAACAAAACTGGCCCATTCGGAATATTGCAGACACTTGCCGACGGCATCAAGTTATTCTTCAAAGAAGATTTGTTTCCGAGTCGGGCTGATCGATTTGTTTTCGCCCTTGCGCCTTTTTTGTCGTTCGTTCCGGCGTTCTTGGCGTTTGCGATAATTCCGCTCGGCGGCGATTTTCGTAACGGTTCGTCGGGTGAAGTGACGCTCTTTGGTCAAGTTACGCGAATTCAACTCGCTGATCCGCCGATCGGGGTTTTGTTCGCTTTGGCGATTTCGTCGATCGCCGTTTACGGCATCATGCTCGCCGGTTGGTCGAGTGGTTCGAAGTATCCGTTGCTCGGTTCGGTTCGAGCGTCGGCACAGATGGTCAGTTATGAGGCGGCACTCGGGTTGTCGTTGGCGTGCGTGTTGTTGCTCGCTGGCACGCTGTCGACGAGTGGCATAGTCGCCGCTCAAGCAACCGTCACCGACTGGCACTTCGTTTCAACGGGAATCGTGCCGTTCATAATCTTTTTAATTGCCGCCACGGCAGAACTCAATAGACCCCCATTCGATTTGGTTGAAGCCGAACAAGAACTTGTTGGTGGTTTCAACACCGAGTATTCGTCGATTCGATTCGCGTTGTTCTACTTGGCTGAATTCATGAACACGGTGACGATGTCGGCGCTGATCGTGACCTTGTTCTTTGGTGGTCCGCAGCCGATTGCGATCGGCGATTTCGTGTTTGATATTCCGTTGTTGCCGAACGCGCTAGAAGGCACCGTTTGGTTGTTGGCGAAAATCTTGGTGTTTCTCTATATGTATATTTGGTTTCGCGCGACTCTGCCACGTTTGCGATATGACCAACTAATGGACTTGGGTTGGAAGTTGCTCATTCCAGTTTCGCTGGGCTGGTTCATGTTGCTCGCTGCACAACGCCTTGCGCGTCAAAATGGTTGGAACATCATTTTTGTGACGGGCGGTTCGATTGCCGTGCTGGTGATTTGTTATTTGTT
>RFTA01000252.1 GCA_009923685.1 Actinomycetota bacterium | reverse complement strand
GTTTGCTGGCTGCTGCCGAGGCTGCGGCACTCGCGGCAAAGCAAGGTGATGGTGGCGTACACAAAGTGCAACTCGGCGAAGTGTTGCGGCACTCTGTCAACACAGTCAAACTTTCGCCTGACGCTGTCGAAAAATCACGCAAAGTCGAACTGCTAAAACGAGTTGACGCGGCAGCGCGCGCGGTTAACGCTTCGATCGTGCAAGTTTCGGCGGGCTACGGCGATTCACGAAAGCGAATAATGATCGCCAACAGCAACGGCGTGTTCAGCGCCGATGACCAAGTTCGCACGCTCTTGCGAGTGAGCGTCGTGGCCACGGGTGATGGTGGCATGCAAACTGGTTACGACTCGCTTGGTCACACGATCGGTTTTGAGATGTTCGACGAAAACGATGTCGAAGAATTGGCGATTCGCGCCGCCAAGCAAGCTGTGACAAAACTTTCTGCTCGTCCGGCACCATCGGGCGCGATGCCGGTCGTTATCAAGCGCGGTAGCGGCGGTGTGTTGTTTCACGAAGCGTGCGGTCACGGTCTTGAAGCAGACCTCGTGGGCAAAAGTGCGAGTGTTTATCGCGGCAAGTTGGGCGAACTTGTTGCGTCACCATTAGTCACGCTCGTTGACGACGGCACGATGACTGCAGAGTGGGGTGCGATTGGCGTCGACGACGAGGGTCACCCGTCGCAGCGCAACACGCTTATCAAAGATGGCGTGCTCACCGACTATATGTGGGACTACCTGCGTGCGCGCAAAGAGGGTCGCGCGCAAAGCGGCAACGGTCGGCGTCAGAGTTATCAACACTTGCCGATGGTGAGAATGACAAATACGTTCGTGCTCAACGGCAACGAAGAACCTGATGACATTATTCGCGACACCAAACAAGGCGTCTATATCGCCAAACTCGGTGGCGGTCAGGTTGACACGGCGAGCGGTGACTTCGTGTTCGGTATGACCGAAGCTTATTTAATTGAGAACGGCGAAATCACAGAGCCTCTGCGAGAGGGCAACCTGATTGGTAACGGTCCAGAAGTTTTGAAAGACATCGACCTGCTTGGCAACGATTTTGCGATGGGCAACCCCGGC
>RFTA01000251.1 GCA_009923685.1 Actinomycetota bacterium | reverse complement strand
CGCAATCAGTGTGCGTGATCTTGTCGTTGACTACAAACAGGTGCGTGCAGTCAACAAAATTTCGTTCGACGCCAAAGCTGGTGAGGTAACCGTGGTAATCGGCCCAAATGGCGCGGGCAAAACAAGCACGATCGAGGTCTGCAGTGGCGTGCGCAAGGCGACGAGCGGCAATGTCAGCGTGCTTGGTCTTGACCCACAAAAGAATCGCACCCAACTAAACAAGCAGATCGGCGTGATGTTGCAAGACGGTGGGGTTTATCCGAGTGCACGCGTGAGTGAAGTAGTCGACCACTATTGCAATCTTTATGACAACCGCATGACTGCCAACGAGTTGCTCGAGGCAGTCGATCTGACAAGACAAAAGAAGACAACTTGGCGCAAACTTTCAGGCGGTGAAAAGCAACGATTGTCATTGGCGCTCGCCCTTGCGGCCAAACCACAGGTTGTTTTTTTGGACGAACCCACTTCGGGTGTCGACATTTTTGGTCGCGACTTGATTCGAGACATCGTGCGACAGCTAGCCGCCGATGGGTGTGCGGTGATCATGGCGACTCATGAACTCGACGAAGCGCAACGAGTCGCCGACCATGTATTGATGTTTCAACAAGGCAATCTGATCGCCAACGCACCGTTGGGCCAATTGCGCGCCGCGAACGGCGAACATCAAACACTTGAGGATATTTTTAGAAGCCTTGCAGGTGGCAAAGTGCGATGAAAATTTTTCGATCACAACTTCGCCAAGAACTAACGGTTATGGCCCGCAACGGCGAACAGTTGTTGTTGTTGATTGTTATACCTGTAATGCTCTTGGTGTTTTTTTCTCAGACCAATATTTTGCCGACGTCAAGTGAAAACATGATCGACTTTTTGATGCCGGGCATCTTGTGCCTGGCTGTGATTTCAACTGCGATGGTCAGCCTCGGCATCGCCACCGGTTTTGAACGCAGTTATGGCGTGTTGCGACGACTCGGCACGACTCCTCTCGGCACACGTCGATTGGTGATGGCCAAAGTCTCGGCAATTTTCATCATTGAAATCGCCCAGTTGGCGCTGTTGATTTTTGTCGGGCAATTATTGGGT
>RFTA01000026.1 GCA_009923685.1 Actinomycetota bacterium | reverse complement strand
GCTCCGAGCCACCGCTCTGACGGTGGCGAAAAATGCCTATGCGCCATATTCGAAGTTCAGAGTTGGTGCAGCCGCCCTCGTCGATGACGGACGAATAATCACCGGTTGCAACGTCGAGAATGCTTCATATGGTTTGACTCTTTGTGCCGAGTGCGGAATCGTCAGCGAATTGGCGCGATCTGGGGGCGGTCGACTTATTGCAATCTGCACGGTTGGCAACGACGAAGCCGTGACGCCGTGCGGTCGATGTCGACAACTGTTGTGGGAACACGGCGGTGCAAACATGTTGCTTGAAGTCAACGGTGAACCGCGCAAGCTAAGTGAAATGTTGCCGGTCGCGTTTCCTGAAGAATCTGTCTTCGTCAACCCCGAAGCTGATTAGTCACGATGATCACTGAAGACGGCCTGACTAAGGCGCAAACAGAATTTTTTGCCCAAAACGGATATCTCGTTTTGCCGAACTTCGTCGATGACGGCGATTGCTTGAAACTTCGCGAGCAAGCGATGATTCTGGCGAAAAAATATTGTCCGACACCACAAGAAGCAACCGTGTTCACCGCCGACGGCACCGCTGTGCACGCTTCGGATGATTATTTTTTGACCAGCGGCGACAAAATCCGTTGCTTTTTTGAAAAAGATGCATTCGACGAACGCGGTGAATTACGTCAAGACGCCCACCTTTGTTTGAACAAACTTGGTCATGCGATGCATGATCTCGACCAGGTGTTCAAAAATTTCAGCCACTCTGCTCGCCTGGCAGCAGTTGCAAAGTCAGTTGGGTTGACACAAGCACAGCTGTTGCAGTCGATGTATATTTTCAAGCAACCTCGCATCGGCGGCGAAGTCACATGCCATGTTGATCACACGTATTTATGGACAGAACCTCAATCGGTGATCGGTTTTTGGTTTGCCATTGACGATGCCACCACTGAAAACGGTTGTCTTTGGGCGCTGCCTGGCGGGCATCGCATACCTGTCAAGACTCGCAATCGCCTGACGCCAGATCGCAAGTCGACATACAACGAAATTTTTGACGCCACGCCCTATCCGACTGAGGGTCTCGTGCCGCTCGAAGCCGCGCGCGGCACTCTTGTTTTGCTCAACGGCACGCTGCCCCATCGATCAGGGCCGAACACGAGCGACAAACCAAGACATGCGTACACGATTCACGCGATCGATGCAACGGCGAATTATCCGAGCGACAACTGGCTGCAACGAAACTCGCTGCAGATGAGCGGTTTTTTTAACTAACCCGCCAAAATCGCGCGGGTCGCAGATGTGCCAAGACGCGTTGCGCCGGCCTCGATCATTGAAATCGCAGATTCGCGCGTTCGAATGCCACCACTTGCCTTGACACCGACCGAGTCGCCGACGGTTGCTCGCATCAATTGCACGGCATGCAGGCTTGCCCCACCTGATTTGTGAAAACCAGTCGAGGTCTTGACGAAGTCGGCACCGTTGGCGACCGCCACGCGACACGACATAATTATTTGCTCGTCGGTCAAAGCTGCCGATTCAATTATCACCTTCAACTTCGCCGTTTTTGAGATGCTCATACGAACCGCAGCAATCTCTTCGCCGAGTTCAAGCCACATCGAGTTAAAGACAAAACCCAAATTGACGACCATGTCGATTTCGGTGGCACCATTTTTAACCGCACCACCAGCCTCAAAGGCTTTTGTTGCACCGTAATGCGCACCGGATGGAAAGCCTGCTACACATGCGATCGCAATTTCGCCCGACAATAATCGGTGCGGTATCGGCAACAACGACGGCGAAATACAAATCGCGGCCACTTTCAGCTCATTGGCCTCTTCGCATAATTTGACGATGTCGCGTGCCGTTGCTTCTGGGGCGAGCAAAGTGTGATCGATGAATTTTGCGAGCTCAATCGGCGTCATTGCACACTTACCTTAATTCGCCGTCACGCTTTTTCATTAACACGCCTCGCGAGGTAGCGTTTCGCCCTGAGATGGCGACACTGCGGTTCAACTACGGCACGATGGGTTCGGGTAAGAGCACGCTCGCCTTGCAGATCAATCACAACCTCACCAGCCGTGGTCTTGCTGGATTATTGTTGACAAAACTTGATCGTGACGGCGGGCAAGTTACAAGTCGACTCGGTGTATCGACACCGGCGATTGAAATGGAGCCAGCGTTGAATCTTTTTGAATTGGCGCTTTCAAGAATGCCGTTGCAGTTCATAGTTTGTGACGAGGCACAATTCTGCACGACAGAACAATGCGATCAACTCGCGCTGATCGTCGACGAATTGCATGTCGATGTCTATGCATTCGGGCTGATCACTGATTTTAAAGGTCTTCTTTTTGAAGGCACGCGTCGACTGCTCGAAATCGCAGATCAGCGAATCGAAATGCAAGTCGAAGCGCGGTGCTGGTGCGGTGCACGAGCGACAAACAACGCTCGTTTGGTTAACGACAAGGTTGTGCTTGAAGGTGAAACGGTGATGGTCGGTGACACCGACAAGAACACCATTGCACCGTTGTTCGGCGATGTCGTGCGATACGAGTTGCTATGCCGCAACCACTATCGCAAAAAACAGATTTCGGCTGATTAAAAAACGTTCAACAAGTCGACGACGAAGACAAGCGTCTCGTTGCCCTTGATTACGCCGCCGGCACCGCGACTGCCGTAACCCATGTCTGGCGGAATCGTAAGTTTGCGCTGACCACCGACTTTCATGCCCGCAACACCTTTGTCCCAGCCGACAATCACTTGACTGGCGCCAAGACCAAACTCGAACGGTTCGTCGCGATCCCATGACGCATCGAATTGTTTCGCGGTGCTCCAAGCAACCCCGACATAGTGAACCGAAACACTCTTGCCGCTCACGGCTTCTTGACCGTCACCGACGACGATGTCTTCGACAACTAATTCTGTCGGTGCAGGAGTATTTGGAATTTCAACTTTTGGTTTTGATTTTGACATGCCTGCACGCTACTCACGAATTTTGAAATTTAATGAACGACCTGACGATTTCTGCGGCACTCGACGAAGTTGTTATCGAAAACTTTGCGACGAATTCATTGAGCCTTTGCATCTCTTCGGGCGTATCAACGTCTAGTTTGATTTCGGGATACGCCAATTCGGTCGGTGCAACAACGGCTTGAATCTTGAATTTCGACGAATTATCCCATATGTAACTCGTGACGTGTTCGCGATGCGATTGCTGGGTTGTCGTCTCGGCAATGTCGCAGAGCAATTTCGACGACAGAACCTCGGCACCGAACCCATCGGCATATCGATTGTCGAGTCGTTGCTGATGATTGCATGAATAGTCATAGTTGCCTGATTCATGGGCGACAATTAAACGATCTATTTCTTCGGCGGCGACGAACGGATTGTCAGCGCAAACTCGAACCAGTAAATCAGCACTTGCTACTTTTGCCGCCTGCGTGAATCGATCGAGTACATCATCTTGACTGCCCCTCACCACAAGCACATCAAACTTTGACGCCCGATCTGCGAGTTGATCGTCGTCTTTGGCGATCGAAGTCGCAAGTACGACCTGATCGAGTTGTGTAGCAGCGCAAACTCGGGTCAAGACCCAAGTCAACAAATCTTGGTCGCCGAGTTTGGCCATCATCTTGCCCGGAAACCTCGATGAACCCATGCGCGCCTGAACGACGGCGACAACACGAGTCATGATTTAGAAAGATCGTCCCAAGTCAAGATGTGATCTTCCGGCAAATTGCGAGTAATTTTTTTGCCGAGCACTTCATCCCACTTCATTGGGCTGATACCCGTGCCTGGTCGCTTAGCAACGAGATCTTGCTCGCCGAGCGCGTGACCGCTTTTGAGATCTCGGGTCAAAACGATGCTGCGACGGGCATTGAGACGAGAAATCTCTTCGGTTGCGATCGGCGCTTTTGATCGCGAAGGGCCAAGCAATTCGTGCACTTGTTTTATGTTGACTTGAAAGCGAGCAAGGTCATGTTCGTCCATCGCGTGATAGTGGTCGTTGCCAGGCAGCGTCTTGTCAAGAGTGAAGTGCTTTTCTAGTACCACGGCCCCGAGCAAATGTGCGGCGACCAAACTTGTCATTTGTTCGTTTGGCAAAGTGTGATCTGAGTATCCGAGCAACAAATCTGGATATCGATTGTGTAAATCGACCAACATGCCAAGATGCGCGTTTTCGTTGCGAGTCGGATAATTAAGAATGCAGTGCATCAAACAAATTTCTCTTGCGCCAGCACCACGCAAAATCGTCAGCGCGTCGTCGATCTCGGCGATATTCGACGCGCCGGTCGACAAAATAACTGGCTTGCCCGTCGCGGCGACTTTTTTCAACAAAGGCGGGTTCGTTATATCGGCCGACGCAATCTTGAAATACCGCACGAGGGGGTCGAGCATCTCGACGGCGCCCAAATCAAATGGTGTCGAAACAAATTCGATGCCGTGTTTTTTGCAGTGCGACGCCAATTCTTTGTATTCAGCCTCGCCGAAGGCATCGTATTTCGTGAACAATTCGTATTGACTGGTCGTTGGCTCTTTGGTCGTATCCCAATATGACGGCGAAAACTTCGAGGCAATCAAACCCGCCTTATAGGTCTGAAATTTGGCCGCGTCGGCACCGCCACGCTTCGCAGATTCAATCAATAACTTCGCCGTTGCCAACGAGCCTTCATGATTTACGCCGATTTCAGCGATCACATAAGGTCGATCGTTCTGACCGACCATCCGATCGCCGAACTTTATTTGGGTCATTATTCTGTCGACTCGCTGCCGTGTTTTTGGATAATTCTTTGGCGGTGATGCTCCATTGCCGCGGCATCGTTGGTCGCGTTGTTTTCATGACGGCGATATCTGTAAAGCGGCAACTCGAGGCGATGAATCTGATATTTCTTGGTGAAACGCAGACGAAGATCGGTTTCTTCGTGCAACAAAAAAGTTTCGTCGTATAAACCGATATCAATCAACTGTTCGGTGCGAAACATGATGCCACATGCAATTGGGTCGGCGAGACAATTTTTTCGACCCAACACTTCTTCTTGTTCGTCGACCAAGAGATAATCGCACGCGACAGCATCCATATATTTGTTTTCTCGCAAAAACTCGTGAAGCAAATGCAGAAACTGTGAGTTCACATAGTCATCAGCGTCGACTCGCACTACAAATGGTGCTCGTGCACGGCGAATCGCCTTGTTTAAAGAGGCCGGTAAGCCAATGTTTTTCTCGTTGTTAATCAACACAATTTCGTTGGCAAATTCACTGAGCACCGCGGCGCTGCGATCGGTGCTGCCATCATTAATGACGACGATCTCGAACTTGTCGCGTGAGATAGTCTGCGAAATTAGAGATCGAAGACAACGTGAAATATATTTTTCTTGGTTATAAGAAGCGACGATGACCGAAATTACTGGTGAGCTCATGATTGTCTATTTCAATACCTTCGCCAAGGCTTTGTGCAGTCTTGTCGGCACGGCTTCATCCATTTTCACGACCACCGGCAGAGACACTGCACGCTCGAGTCTGGTTAGTGAACTTGCAAAAGCCTTTGATAGGTCGCCACCATGGCGGGCGACAAGTTCGGGCATGTGTGACCATGTGCCGGCGAAATGCCAAGTCACTGCCTCGGGCAAAATCTTGGTCGATAAACCTTCGGCAACAAGAGCATCGCGGCATTGCCGTGCAGTCGCATTGTCTTTGACACTGAATACCAAGGCGTCTGCTGTCTCATACGAACCCACGGGCACTTCACGCGCGGTGATGCCGGGCAGATTATTGATCGCCGACCACATAGAGTCGCGATTTTTACGCTGAGCCGAAACAACGGTAGAAAGTTTTTTCAACTGAGCCAGGCCCACCGCACCCTGCATTTCTGTCATGCGAAAATTGAAGCCGCTACTGGCACGAGTGTCTTCCCAGCGGGGAACCGCGGGATTATTTTCATGACCATGATCGTGCCACGCGGCAGCGGCTTTGTAATCGGCTTCATTTTGAAACACGATCATGCCACCTTCGCCAGTGGTCATGGTTTTTGCGAAGTCGAAACTAAACGTACCCATGCGACCCCATGCGCCTAGCGGTCGACTATCAAGCGACCCACCACAACCCCACGCGGCATCTTCAATCAAAGTGATCTTGTTTTGGCGACAGATGTTCTCAATCTCAAATAAATTCGCTGGCGTGCCCAACATATGCACGGCGATCACCGCTTTTGTTTTTGGAGTGATCAGACTCTTCAACGACTCTGGGTCAAGGTTCAACGTGCCATCGATCTCGGCACACACTGGCGTTGCACCCGACTCGATTATTGCCTCGACCGTCGCTACAAAAGTGAAACTCTGGGTGATTACTTCGTCGCCTGGCTTTAGATCTAGAACGGCCAGGGCAACTCGCAACGCCGCAGTGCCCGATGTGACAGCCAAAGCAAATGGCACATCAACCGCCTTGGCGAAAGCGTTTTCAAAGTCGCGCACCTTCCATCGGTCTTGTCTAATCGCGTCAAATGAATGGCGAAACAAAACCCCGCCGTGTTTGAAGATGTCGTCGACTTCAGCCTGTTCTTCAGCGCCAATCAGCTCGTATCCAGGCATGAATTGATTTTACTCTGAGATCTTTACATCTTCTCGAACAGCGAGATGATCCTTGCGTCAGTAAGCGTCTTACGAAAGTTGCTGCCTAATGCGTTCGTCAGAGGCTTTTCGTGTTTGATCGTCGCCGCAATCAACGCCGCACGCAAATCACCGGTGAGATTCGCGCAAATACCGCGTGGTAGTTCAACTTTTTGCAGATCGATCATCTTGCGAAATTCTGCATGCGCATCTGGGTAAAACTCGCCCAAAGCGTTGAGCACGATGCAGTTGGCGACACAGTGATGCAGACCAAACACAACACTCAGTGCCGCAGAAAAAGGATGCACCACGCCGACATAACTCGTGGCAATCGCGCACCCACCGAGATAGCTCGCCACCATTAGATCGCTGCGGCGCTCATCGGCCATCATGTCGGTGCTCAAAAAAACATTGCGACAAAGGTTCACCGTCTCGCGAGAATATGCGTCACCAATGGCATTGCGATAAGAACCTGCAAGAGCCTCGATGCAGTGAATATATGCATCCATTCCCGTATAAAAATATTGGTTGCGCGGCACCGATCGCGTCAGGCTTGGGTCAAGCACGACATGATCAAAAACCGTGAAGTCGCTGTTCATACCCAATTTCAAACCAGTTTCAAGATTTGTCATAACACACGTGCGCGTCGCCTCTGACCCCGTGCCAGAAATTGTCGGCACGCCGATTTTGTGCACACCTGGC
>RFTA01000250.1 GCA_009923685.1 Actinomycetota bacterium | reverse complement strand
TGATCGTCTTGTCGGCATGATAATTTTCGGCCCGCTCGAACAGATGCACCATCGTCAGCGGAGTGTTCTGCATTAACCCCTTCATTGATCCCCCAAGAAGTTGAAATTGAAATCAAATAACACAACTTGCTCTTGATTACCGTAGCAAGTCGGCTACCGTGCTACGAATGCGAAAAGTCGTGCTGGCACTTACAACGCTGTTATTTGTGATAGGCACGATCGGCAGCAATATCGGGCCGGCGCTTGTTGATGAGCGACCACGTCTGGTTCTTCTTCTTAGTTCGCGCAATCGTAACTTGTTTGGTTCTGTGCCCTATATCGATTTGTTCAGTTATTCGGTGATCGGCTTTACTCGGGTGTTGATCGCCGGCGTCGCGCTCTATTTGGTCGGTCGATGGTATGGCACCAAGGCGCTCGGTTGGGTCGAGGGCAACATGGGTGAACTTCCGGCCATATATAAATGGACAGAACGTGCGGTAGACAAAGCTGGTCCCGCGATTCTTGTGCTCATGCCAGGCAGCAACATTGTCTGCTTGTTGCTCGGGCACCGCCGAATGACACCGCAAAAATTTGTGCCACTTTTGATGGTGGGTATCACCCTGAAACTTTTGGTTCTATGGCGAGGTGGAAAATTATTCGAAGAACAAATTCGCGACTTTTTGAGCTATATCGAGCGCTATCAGTGGTGGGTTGTGGGTGGTTTATTTATAGCATCAACTTTGCAATCGGCTCGAAAGGGTCGCCCAAAAACTGACTAACAATCCCCAACCACAAGATTCGGAGCAAAACACGACATGGCGTCAAAAAAGAAAACCAAAAAGAAAGCCGCGAAGAAATCGAAGAAGAAGTCGGCGAAAAAATCAGGCAAGAAGGTTGCAAAAAGTTCGAAGAAAAGGTCGGCGAAAAAGTCAGGCTCGACCGTGACATTGGGTGGCAACCCGGTTTCGGTCAGCGGCAAGTTGCCCGCAACCGGCAAAACGTTGCCGAAGTTTTCGTTGACAACCAGCGCACTGCAAGACATCGGCAACAAAGACATCGCCGGCAAGCGCGTGATTTTCAACATCTTTCCGAGCATCGATA
>RFTA01000249.1 GCA_009923685.1 Actinomycetota bacterium | reverse complement strand
CTTGCGAAATCTTTGCTTTTCTTCGAGCCAAACTAATCAGGCTTCGCGAAAACACTTCTTTCGGCACTTGGTCATTATATCGGATTAGATATACAGCATTTTGAGTCATACCCGCAATGTGTGCGGTTTTCACCGTTTGCGGGGGCATGTAAGCCTAGAGAGCTAGAGCGCGAGGGTGGCGCGGGCGACGAGGTCGGTGCCGAACGCAGTGAGAATCGCCAGATAACTCAAACCGGTGGCGGCCATCACCGCCGAATAGCTTCGCTCTTTCAACGCCGCACGAGTGAAAACTGCAAGCACACCAGTCAACGCCGCGCAACCCAACCAGAAGTATCCGAGAATGCCGTTCCAGCCGTCGTCAATTGATCCGTTAAGAACGCTGATCATGCCCGTTGGCAAAATCATCACGACAACTTCTAGCGGCCAAATAAATAAAACTGCGTTCGTCAATTCGTTTAACAACTTGCGCGTCATACCCGGTTGCACCAAATACCAATGACCGAGCAACATCAAATCTGTGACGACACCAAGAAACGCCGCGCCAACAAGCACACGCAATAAATCGACAACACCTCCACTGTTTGCGACCACCGAACCAATCAAACCGATTGCGCCGACGGCGACCGCGATCAAGTCAGATAGTGAATCGCGCTTGGCGAAAGTCGCGAATGCAATGCCCGCAACCGCGACGCCCGCAACTTCGCGGATCAATACTCGGTCAAAATAAAAACCCGCGGCAACACCAAGGGTCGCCAAGACGCCAAATGTCGCACGCAACAACTTTGAGTAGCCGAGCGAAATTTCTTTGCTGCGCAACGTGAACCACAAAAAGGCGAGACCACCAGTCGACCATTGCAACAAAAATGTCGCGGCGTCGAGACGCATTAATTTAAAATCACTAGCGAATGATCGACCTTGTTCATCGATAGCGGGCCGTTGTCGGTAGCAACCACGATGTCTTCAAGTCGCATGCCCCACTTGCCCGGCAAATAAATGCCGGGCTCGACGCTGAACGCGTGCCCCGCAGCGATCGGCAGTTTGTTGCCGCTGACCATGTACGGCTCTTCGTGAGCTTCCATA
>RFTA01000248.1 GCA_009923685.1 Actinomycetota bacterium | reverse complement strand
GTCTGCTCGCCCACAACGCCGTCATGGGCGCAGGCTTCGGCCTCGAGCACCCACTTTGGTTTCAAGACCAGGGCAAAGAGCCAATCGAAGATGTCACTTTCTATCGATCGAACGCATTCAAGAATGTCGGCGAAGAATCGCGCGCAGTTCGCGAACGCGTAGGTTTTTCTGAGGCGTCAAACTTTGCCAAATACAAAGTCAGTGGCGCTGGCTGCGCATCTTGGTTGCAGGGCTTGTTCACCAATGCGTTGCCCAAGATCGGTCGCACCGTTCTGACTGCGATGCTCAACCCCGAAGGCAAAATTGTTGGCGAATTCTCAATTTCACGCATCGGTGACGAAGAATTCTTTCTATTCGGATCTCAAGCCGCCGAAATTCACCACCCGCGTTGGTTCTTGGCGCATATGCCGAAGAACTCGCAGATTCGCTTCGAAACTCTGGCACTTTCGATGGTCGGGCTCACGGTTGCAGGCCCGCGTTCGCGCGATGTTCTACAAAAACTCACCGCGACGTCGTTGGCGACAAAAGACTTTCCGTTCATGGCGTTTCGCCGAGTCAACATCGGCAACGCACCGGTGTGGTTGTCACGCATGACATACACGGGCGACCTCGGTTACGAAATTTGGATCGCACCCGAATATCAGCGTTATTTGTTCGATCTAATTTGGGACGCCGGCAAAGAGTTCGACATGCGACTGTTCGGCTTCAGAGCCCTCATCACAATGCGTCTTGAAAAAAATTTCGGCACTTGGTTCAGAGAATATCGACCGATCTATACACCTTTAGAGGCCGGCATGGAGCGCGCGATGAAATTCGACCATGAGTTCATTGGCCGCACAGCAGTCGAGGCCGAAATGAAAACCGGCCCGGCGCGCAAACTCGTGATGTTCACCGTCGATGTCGACAAAGATCGACCAGCCGATGTCATCGGCGACGAACCGGTGTTTCACGGTGGCAAAGTCGTGGGTTGGATAACCAGCGGTGGCTACGCGCATTACAGCGGCGTCTCACTTGCGATGGGTTACATCCCTGCCGAACTTGCCAAACCCGGCACGACTGGTTTCGAAATTGAAATCATCGG
>RFTA01000247.1 GCA_009923685.1 Actinomycetota bacterium | reverse complement strand
TGGCGGCGATCCACTCTGCAGCGATTTCTGCTGCAGGCTTGCCGTCAAGCTCAACTGCTGGCAATGTTGCCAATTGATCTTCAGTTGTCATCTTGTATTTCTTGAAGAAATTGAAGACTTTGGCGTCTTTTGCTTCAAGTTTCGCTGATGCAAGCTTGAACAAGACATCTTCTGGGTAGTCGCCATCGCACTTGTCTGCCTCGAGTGCGCAATCAACAGTTGCTTTTGGCAAGGCGAGATTCTTTAAGCCGTATTTACCAACTGCTGCTGACGGCATCCAGTAGTACATCAACACTGGCTTGCCGGCTTCTGTTGCTGCGACGATTTCTGCTTGAGTTGCAGCCTCAGAACCCGAATATTGAACCTTGAAGTCAAGCTTCAAGTTCTTCACGAGTTGCTCTTCATAGCCTGAAAACGACGGATCCATCGCCAACACTCGACCTTGCGCGCCAGTTGCTGCTGTCGAGAAACCCTTGACAACTGCCGGGTCTTTCAAACCTTCCCACGATGAGAGTTGTGGAAACTGCTCGAGCGCGTTTGGTGTGATGAACCAACCAATTTTACCGATTGCGCCAAGTTCGCCCATATTGACAACTGAACCGTCGTCAACAAATGCTTGCTCTTCTGGTGAGAAACCTGATGGCCAAACTTCGACATTCGCGTCGATGTCGCCAGTCGACATTCCGGGGATCATCGCGTTCTCGTCGATGTCGACAATTTCAACCGGGTTGCCCAAGTTCGCTTCGATAAGTTGCTTGACGATTTCAACTTCGATCGCCGAAGCAGTCCAGTTGTTGCGCGCAATTCTGATTGTCTCAGTGCCACCACCTGCGCTGTCACTGTCGCTGCCGCCACAGGCGCCGAGCACCAGTGCGCCAACCGAAAGCAACGCGATGGCGAACTTCTTGTTTCGTAATGCCATTTTCTCCCCTTGATATGTTTGGTCGTTATTTGTGCCCAATCTAGGGCTGTAATCACCTTAGCAAGCCTTGGCTAAAACGCGAATAGGCGCACTATTGTTTCGTCAATGGGTTCGGGGGAGCAACCAGCTATTGATCTGCGCAATGTCTGGAAGATTTTTGGCTCAGGTGATAGCGC
>RFTA01000246.1 GCA_009923685.1 Actinomycetota bacterium | reverse complement strand
TTCGCTCAACAACTTCTTGCTATCCGCAACGAACACAGCAAGTTTTATCGCCGCAAACAAGCCATCACCAGTTGTTGCGAAGTCTCGATAAATAATGTGTCCACTTTGTTCACCACCCAACGAAAGCGAATTCTCTTCGAGAGCCACCAACACCGACCGATCGCCCACGGGCGTCGTCACAACTTCTATACCCGCACCCTTCATCGCTTGGTGAAAGCCAATGTTCGTCATCACCGTTACGACAACTTTGTTGTTGCGCAATGTGCCCTGTTGTTTCATCTGCAGCGCACTGATTGCCAACAAATGATCACCGTCGACAATTCGACCGAGTTCATCAACTGCAATCAATCTGTCGCCATCGCCATCAAAAGCAACACCAAAGTGTGCACCGACACTTTTTACAACTTCGCTCAGTGGTTCTGGGTGCGTCGCACCGCATTGCAAATTGATATTGCGACCATCTGGGGTCGCGTTCATCGTCGTCACCGTCGCACCAAGTTTCGAGAACACTTCTGGCGCCAACATGCTGAATGCGCCGTTGGCGCAATCAAGGGCGATGTGCAGGTTTTCTAAGGCGCCTTGTCGCACCGAAGCAACCAGCCAGTCGCAATATTCTTGCAACAATTCGGGTCTCGCCAAACTATTTGTTGAACTCGCCGCAATGTTCGACTCCACATTTCCAGCCGCACCATCTCGAAGCGACATTTCGCGCTCGATTCGCTGCTGCTCGTCATCAGAAAGCTTGCGACCACCTGCACCAAAAATCTTTATGCCGTTGTCTTGATACAAATTGTGCGAGGCCGTTATCGCAATCGCCACAACATTGTGCTGACGCGCAGCGAATGCAATCGCCGGTGTCGGCGCCACACCCATCAATTGCACTTCGACACCACTACCCGTGAGCGCCTTGGTTATTGCCAATTCGAGTAATACCCCAGATTCACGCGTGTCGCGACCGACAACAACAACTTTGCACTGCAAAATTTGTGCAGCGACCTCGGCGAGACTTGCCGCGTAGCGCTCAGTCAGTTCTTTGCCGAATTCGCCACGCACACCGTCGGTACCAAATGTCAACATCTAACCACCAATGCCCTGTCGAAATAAATAGC
>RFTA01000245.1 GCA_009923685.1 Actinomycetota bacterium | reverse complement strand
CACATTGCGTCGCGCAGTTGAAGATGTCGCCGACTCGATGGGCGTCTCGCGCATCACCGTCTACAACTACCTAAACTCTCTACACCGCTAACTTTTCTTCTCTACACCTGCTCAGAGTTTGCGCAAGTGCACCGCATCAACTTTGTGGTCGGCACCCTTGTGCAGCACGAGTGACGCTCGTGCACGGGTCGGCTCGATATTTTCTTTAAGGTTTTTGCCGTTGATGCTCGTCCAAATTTCGTGGGCGAGCGCAAGCGCTTGCTCTTCGGTGAATTCGGCAAAGTGTTTGAAGAAACTATCTGGGTCTTGAAAAATTGTCTTGCGCAAAGTCTGAAAGCGTTCGGTGAACCACGCCTCAATATCATCTTCGCGGGCGTCAATGTAAATAGAAAAGTCGAAATAGTCAGACACGAAGTCGGTCGTCGCGTTGCCCACCTGCAGCACGTTTAATCCCTCGATTATCAAAATGTCGGGTTGGTGAACGATTTCTTCTTTGTCGGGCAACACATCGTAAATCACATGGCTATAGACGGGCGCCGATACTTCGGGTGTGCCCGCCTTGACATCGCGTACGAACTGCAGCAAACGCTTGGTGTCGTAACTCTCCGGAAACCCCTTGCGGTTCATCAGTCCGCGTTCTTCAAGCACCGCGTTCGAATATAAAAAACCGTCGGTGGTTATCAACTCAACTCGCGGGTGCTCTGGCCATCGCATCAATAGCGCTTGCAAAATTCTCGCCGAGGTGCTCTTGCCGACAGCGACGCTGCCCGCGACACCGATGACATACGGCATCTTTGGCGCCATCGTGCCAAGAAATGTCTCCGACACACGATGCAAATTTTGCGTCGCGGCAACATACAGATTCAACAATCGCGTCAACGGCAAATAAACGGTCGCAACTTCTTCTAGGTCGATGCGATCGTTGATGCCACGCATCGCCTCAAGTTCTTTTTCGGTCAGCGTCAGTGGCGTCTGCGCGCGCAACACCGCCCATTGTTCGCGGTCAAAGGTGAGATAGCGCTCTTGGTCGTTGGGCGAAATCACGCTTCTAAATCTATTTAGTTAATTCTTCGAAACGCGCCGCAAAAACTCAATCAATGGCGGATTAA
>RFTA01000244.1 GCA_009923685.1 Actinomycetota bacterium | reverse complement strand
CGAGGCAGAGCGCGAATTGCAGCTGGCCCAAGAATATTCTGACGTCGTAAAACTGTTTAAGTTTGCAGTCGAAACAGATCGCCGGTTCTATCTGGCCAACAATGTTGAAGTCAAGGTCGTCGCCGAAGGTGTGCGACCGCTACTTGAGGTGACGCTTAGCGACGCATGGGTGTGGGATCTATACCGCAAGAGCCGGTTCGTGCCGAGGGTGCGCGTGATGAGTTTCAAAGACCTGAACATCGAAGAACTGCCGCCACAAGACGCGTAGGCCGTGGTGGTCTAACTGCGCGCGAGCGCGCGGTCGTGCGTATGGCGCGAGCCCGATGGGCCGAAGATTTGGTCGCGAACTTGTATCAGCGCGATGGATACAAAATTATTGCGCGCAATTGGCATTGTCGCGAAGGCGAACTCGACATCGTTTGTGAATTGCACGAAAGCATCGAAAAGACTCTCGTCATCGTTGAGGTGCGTGCGCGCGAGTCGAATTATTTTGGCTCACCGCTTGAGTCGGTGACGCTAGCGAAGCAAAAAAAATTGCGTCGTGCAACAAAAAAGTTTTTGGCTAGCGAGGCTCGCACTTACAGCAACGTGAGGTTCGATGTTGCGTCTGTGTTGGGGGTGAAAATCGAGGTTGTGCGCGACGCTTTTTAGTCGCGAGTGTTTTGGCTCGCATTGCTTTTTAATTCGCGACGCGGCGATCCCAGCAGGCGTAATGCCAGTGGCGACGCAAGTCTGGTGCCTCTGTCGGAACACAAACATAGTGACCCATTCCTTTTGATATTTCTTGGTTGCAACCCGGGCAGATATAACTCTTGAGCGCTTCGTAGGGTTGCACACGGCGGACTTCGATGTCGCCATATAAGCCATCCCAAATTGATTTAGACATTTGATCAGTTGTTTCAGTGTCGAAGAATACTCAGCCGAAGAATGCCCAGATCACGAGTGACGCGATTGCGAGCATCGCACTGGCGACGATGAGATAGTCGATCGGGCGGGTGTTGCGTTTGCGGGTCGGGTTGAATCCCATATGGCAAGTATCGTCTATGAAATGGAAACTCTGCAGGTTTTTCGTGAAAATTCTGTTGTGACCGTGACGATTAATCAGCCGA
>RFTA01000243.1 GCA_009923685.1 Actinomycetota bacterium | reverse complement strand
ATCGAACCACATGCATCAAGTGCCTCGGACAATGTCGGCACATGACTCGGCAGGTCTTTTTTATCGACCGAAATAATTGTGCGACCATCACTCAACTTTGGGTCGTGATGAACGATCAACTCGCCAGAACCACAGCGTCGCACATCAAGTTCGACTGCATCTGCACCCATTTCAAGCGCGCGCGCAAATGCCAATGTTGTATTTTCAAGTTCTATGGCTGATGCACCGCGATGCGCCATAACTTGGGTCACGCCCGCAGGCTACAAGAAAAAATATCGCAGACAGACACAAAAAATAATAAATATTTATTTTAAAAATTTTCTGCAAAGTATTGCGAACTCGTCAATTGCTCTCTAGCGTAAGCCCGAGACAACACAAATAATTTAGTGAGGGGTTTATAAATGTCTTTTCTCGCGACAAGCCTGGCGCTCGGTTCTGCAGACTACTCGTGGAGGCGAAACGCTTCTTGCAAAGACACCGACCCAGAATTGTTCTTTCCGATCGGCACAACTGGTCAAGCACTAATTCAAATCTCAGAAGCCAAAGTTGTTTGCGACGAATGCGTCGTACGCGGCAAATGCCTCGACTTCGCTCTTGAAACAAATCAAGACTGGGGCATTTGGGGTGGCATGTCAGAAGACGAGCGTCGCGACATTCGTCGCCGTCGCGCGGCCGAGCGTCGCAACGCCCGATTGATGGCCTGACGGTTCACTCGCTGCCAGTCGAGCCAAATTGCGGTTCACTCGCTGCCAGCCGAGACGAGTCTCGGCAATACCTAACTAGTCGCCTGAAACCGGTATTACCAGGTCGACGACAGTGCCCTCGCCGTCAACAGAGATTTTGAGTTCTTTGGTCGAATCGTCAACTCGCGCCGCACGATAATGAATCGTGCCCGCCAGTTCTGTGGTTACTAAGGTGCGCACGATCGACAAACCAAGCCCGGTCACTTTGGTCATATCAAAATCAGGTTTTAATCCTCGACCATTGTCAATAACTTTCACAGCCAACTGATTTTCGACCGTTCGTCCGAGCGACACAACGACAGACCCACCTTTGCTGCCCTCAGGAAACCCGTGGTCGACGGCGTTCTGCAACAGCTCAAGAATCACG
>RFTA01000242.1 GCA_009923685.1 Actinomycetota bacterium | reverse complement strand
CTCTATATATATCTCAGAAAATTCGGCGCCGGTGCTGCGGCCCTTGGCCAGCACTCGCTCTAAAACATCGGGCGCAACAAGTGGTTCTGCAGTTTTGCTCATTGACATGGTCATAGCCTATTCGCCTTATATCTCTTCACGGCTTGCAGTTAGTCGTAATCTTTGTTTGTGGATAACGCGAGCGCTGAGACAAACTCTGCGAAGCAATCTGGCCGACGTCCCGCATTGCCCGTCGACTTCGAACATCGCATGATCTGGTGGAAAGAAGTCTTGATCTTTGGCATTTTTTATTCGGTTTACACATTGATTCGCAATCAATTCGGTTCGACACTCGTCGAAGGTGTTTCAGTGCCGAACCATTCGTTCACAAACGCAATAAGAGTGATTCGCTTCGAAAGATGGATCGGCCTTTATCACGAAGAAACTTTGCAAGATTGGGTCTTGCCGCATATTTGGTTGATCAAAACAATGAACGTGTATTACGGCACCGCGCATTTTTTTGTCACGCTCGGCGTGTTCGTCGCACTCTACAAATTTCGTCCGAGTGTTTTTGGTCAATGGCGCAACACTCTTGCCGTGATGACGGCGCTCGCAATCATCGGCTTCTCACTGTTTCCGTTGATGCCGCCGCGATTGCTCGACGCACCATGCCCCGACGAGGGCTTCGGCGCCGCGTGCATCGAGAATGAATATCGAAATCTCAACGGCGCCGAAAATTTCGGCTTCGTCGACACAATTCGAGAATATGGCGGACCATGGGCGTTCGACCGTGGTCCAGGCAGCAAAATATCAAATCAATATGCGGCGATGCCTTCGTTACATATCGGTTGGGCAACATGGTGCGCATTCGGACTATGGCCAATCGCGCGAAAACTTTGGATGCGTCTCGCACTTTTGTTGTATCCAGCCGTCACGACTTTTTGCATCATCGTCACTGGCAATCACTTCTGGATCGACGGAGTCGGCGGAATTCTCGCCTATGTTGTGGCATATTTCATTGGCACCGAAATCCATTACTGGAATCATCGGCGTCTCGTAACCAAACTCACCAAGAACCATCCCAGCGCGCGGGGCTAGCGTTATAGGCGCTATGGCGCTCTCAGACATTCG
>RFTA01000241.1 GCA_009923685.1 Actinomycetota bacterium | reverse complement strand
CAAACCAGGCGTGTATCAAATCGTCGGTCAAACACGCGACGACGCTGCGGGTGAAGCCTTCGA
The DNA here is from genome assembly GCA_009923685.1 of Actinomycetota bacterium. Taxonomy (GTDB): domain Bacteria; phylum Actinomycetota; class Acidimicrobiia; order Acidimicrobiales; family Ilumatobacteraceae; genus BACL27. The sequence goes on along the minus strand of RFTA01000241.1, from coordinate 1,048 downwards.
CAAAGTTGCGCGCTACTTAGATTTGGGTTACCCCGGTGGGCCGGCAATCGATGCTCTGGCTAAAACTGGTAACGCCGAAGCGATTGACTTTCCGCGGGCGATGTTGCACGACGGGCTAGATGTTTCGTTCAGCGGATTAAAAACCGCGGTGATCAACTATGTCCGCAAAAATAGTGACGCCAAGACGAACGACATTGTCGCATCGTTTCAGCGCGCGGTGGTCGATGTGCTGGTGGCAAAAGCGATGCGTGCGGCAGAGAATCTTGGTGCAAACACGGTTGCGCTCGGCGGTGGAGTTGCGGCTAACTCGTTGTTGCGAAGCGAGACGGCACGAGCATGCGCGCAAAAAGATTTTCGTTTGGTGTTACCCTCACTGGCGATGTGCACGGACAACGCGGCGATGATCGCATCAGCGGGGTGGCATCGATTGCAGTTGAGCGGAGAATCGACGCTTGACGCGGGCGCGTATCCAAATTTGGGTTTGACGGTCGGCAGCGTATGAACGAAGTCGTGACTGCCAAGCCGTTGCAACTTGGTGAACGAAGCATTTGGCCACCGGTTGTTTTGGCGCCGATGGCGGGCGTGACGAATCAGCCGTTTCGAACCCTTTGTCGTGAGTTTGCGTCGGGCCTCGTTTATGTCAACGAGATGGTGATGGCAGCCGCGTTGGTTTATAAGAACCCGAAGACCGAAGCAATGATCGCCTTCGGCCCAGACGAATCGTTTCGCAGTCTGCAACTTTACGGAAGCGACCCGAAGATCATGACCGATGCGATTACGCAACTCGGGCGGCGAAATGCGGTCGACCATATTGATTTGAATTTTGGTTGCCCCGCGCCAAAAGTTACGCGTCGTGGTGGTGGGGCGGCGGTGCCGTTGAAGAAAAATCTGTTGCGTGAAATTGTCAACGCAGCGGTGAAGACTGCCTCGAGTTTTGGTATTCCGGTGACGTGCAAGTTTCGCATGGGCTTGAACGACGATTTGTTGACCCACATTCACACGGGCTTGATTTGTCAAGAAGCCGGTGTGGCGGCGATTGCATTGCATG
>RFTA01000025.1 GCA_009923685.1 Actinomycetota bacterium | reverse complement strand
ATGTCTAGTTTTCGCGAACTTCTCGCTGACGCTAAATCAAAGATTCAAGAGATTGACACGCAATCTGCTGGCGAAAAAATCGCGGCGAATCAAGTTGTGGTCTTAGACGTTCGCGAACCCGACGAGTTCGAACAAGGCGCGCTGAAGAACGTGGTGCATATTCCGCGCGGACATCTCGAAGCGCAGGTTGAATCAAAAATTGTCGACAAAAATTCACCTGTCATTGTTTATTGTGCAGGTGGCGTTCGCAGTGCATTCGCCGCCAAGACGTTGCAAGAGTTGGGTTACACCAATGTTTTGAGCATGGCCGGTGGTTTTGGCAAATGGAAGGACGAAGGCCGTGAATGGTCGACACCCGTGCAGTTGTCGGCAGAGCAGCGAAATCGATATCAACGCCATGTGCTGTTGCCAGAAGTTGGCGTCGAAGGACAGGCCAAGTTGTTGGCGAGCAAAGTTTTGCTGCTCGGCGCAGGTGGTTTGGGTTCGCCTGCCGCGATGTATTTGGCGGCGGCGGGCGTCGGCACGATCGGCATCGTCGACATGGACGTCGTGGACGCGTCAAATTTGCAACGACAGATTCTGCACAATTTAGACCGCGTTGGCGATCGCAAAGTTGATTCGGCCAAAAAGACTTTGACGATGTTGAACCCTGATGTCAACGTCGTTACATATGACACTCGTTTGAGCGCAGAAAATGTGATTGAAATAATTTCAGGCTACGACGTCATCGTCGACGGGGCCGACAACTTTCCGAGTCGGTATTTGCTCAATGACGCGAGCGTGAAACTCGGCATTCCAGTCGTGCACGGTTCGATTTTTAGATTCGAGGGCATGGTCAGCGTGTTTCATCCGACGCTTGGTCCGACATACCGAGACATGGTGCCCGAACCACCGCCGGCAGAGTTGGCGCCAAGTTGCGCAGAAGCAGGCGTGCTCGGCGTGCTGCCTGGCATCGTTGGTTCGATTCAAGCGCTTGAAGCACTGAAGTTGATTCTTAACCTGGGCGATTCGTTGGTCGGCAAGATTTTGGCGATCGACACGACCGAGATGTCGTTTCGAACTTTTAAGTTGCAGCGCGATCCGAAAAATGCTGTGACGCATGACAATCGCGAAAAAATTCAAATTCGTGATCTTGAGGGCGCTTGTGCGCCTTGGCTATCGAAATAATTTAATTCGTTGCGGGCGCGATATCTCGCTGAACTCGGGCAAGTTGCCCAAAGTCGTATGATTATCTAGTGCGATTTGCCATTGTCGGGGCTGGGTTTTCGGGCGCAGTGGTGGCTCGCGAACTTGCCGATGCAGGACATTCGATTGAAGTGTTTGACGCCCGCGATCATGTTGCGGGCAACTGCCACACGGCGCGTCACGAGACGGGCGTAATGGTTCACACCTATGGGCCGCATATTTTTCATACTCAGCACGAGCATGTCTGGCAATACATCAATCGTTTTGGCGAGATGATGCCATATCGTCACAAGGTCAAGGCAATCTCACAGGGAACGATGTATTCGCGACTTTGATGCCAAGCAAGCCGAAGAATTCATTCAGAGCAAAGCCGACGTGACGATCACCAACCCGGTTTCGTTCGAAGATCAAGGTTTGCGTTTTGTTGGGCGCGAACTTTATGAAGCTTTTTTTGCGGGCTATACGGCAAAGCAGTGGGGGGTCGAGCCAAAAGAATTGCCAGCCAGCATTTTGGCGCGATTGCCGGTGCGCTTCAATGAAGATGACAGTTACTTCAATCATCCATATCAAGCGATACCCAAATACGGGTATACGCCGATCGTCGAGGCGATTCTGAACCACGCCTCAATAAAAGTTCGACTCAATACACGCTTTGACCCAAATTCGCACGCTGTATTTGGCGAATTCGATCATGTAGTTTGGACAGGTCCGATCGACGCCTATTTCAATTTTGAATTTGGTCGGCTGGGTTATCGAACGCTTGACTTTGTGCCAGAAGTCGATGAAGGCGACTATCAGGGGCACCCGGTTGTCAACTACTGCGATGTCGATGTGCCGTATACGCGAATAACCGAGCACAAACACTTTGCGCCATGGGAGTCGCACGAACGAACAGTTGTCTATCGCGAGTTCTCGCGTCTCTGCGGCGAGACTGACACGCCGTATTATCCGATTCGTTTGGTCAAAGAGAAGCAACAGCTGCTTAACTACGTGCAAAAAGCACGTGGCGCCAAAGGGGTCACATTTATCGGCAGGCTGGGCACCTACCGTTATTTGGATATGGACGTAACGATTCACGAGGCACTTCTCGCGTCAAAGTCAATGCTCGAGTGCATCGCCAGCAAAATGCAGTTGCCATGTTTCTCAGTAGATCCGATGGTTTGAGTTGACTTCGTTTTTGTTGCAGTCGATGTCGTTGCCGCGACCCGAGACGACCGAGCCGTTGTTATATGTACGCGGAGATGGCGATGTACAAATCTCAGACTCTCGTGCGGTCTTGCGCCGTGGTGCCGAAATAAGTTTCGATACATCTTTTGGTGTTTTTGCGGCTGGTCGGTGGCGCAGGCTAACCACGATTGAAAATCTTTTCGCGATAATTTCTGCCTCGGGCTCGGGTCGGGTCGAAATTGTTGGCGTCGAAAACAAGTTGTTCGGCTCAATTCAAAAAGAAAAGATCGTCGCTTCGGCGAGCATCTCATCGAGCGGGGCAACTTTGGTCGAAGTGCCAAACTTCGGTGAACGAAAATTCGGCACCTATTTTGTGCGGGTCAGCGCCGAAGAGAGTGACGTCGTCGTCACTGGTGGCCATTGGTCGACGACCACAAAAGCTGCCCGCGAAACTCGGCTTTCGCTGTCGATCACGACGTTTAATCGCCAAGATTATGTCAAGCCAACAGTTGCCAAAGTTTTACATCTTGAAAAAACTGTCGAGACACTGCGTGGCAAAATGCGCGTGCTCGTCGTAGACAACGCTAGAAACATAACATTCGACGCAGAGCCAGGTGCGCCGATCACGGTCGTGCAGAACCCGAACTTGGGTGGGGCGGGTGGTTTTGCTCGGGGCATTATTCATCTGCGCAACGAAGGTTGGTCGACCCACATTTTGTTGATGGACGACGACATCACTCTCGAGCCGGATGCGCTGGTGCGAACTTTTGCTCTTTTTAGTTTTGCAAGAGACGAGAAGCTCTGCGTTCATGGTGCAATGCTGAGCGAAGAGCGCGGATGGATGCAGTTCGAGGCAGGCTCAAAATATCGATGGCGGTCGTTGTATCCGTTGCGAGCAATCGGTCGTGAAGACGACCTGAGATTGCGCAAACTCGCTCTTCGTGATGCCAAAGAGAAAAAGTTCGCCTATACGGCGTGGTGGTATACGGCGTTTCCAGTCTCGATCACGCGCGATAATCCTTTGCCGATTTTTGTGCGTGGCGACGATGTGAGTTATGGGTTGTTGCACACCGGCAAACACAGCGTGACATTGAATGGTGTGATTGTTTGGCATGCTGACTTCGGTTTGAAGAACAATCCGTCGTCATTGTTCTATGAGAAGCGTAATTTTGCGATCATCGACACTCTTGTTTTTGACCGCCATCATTGGTGGCACTTGGCGCGCCGATTCATTGCCTTGAGTTTTCGCAATTTGTTTTCGATGCGCTATGCCAGTGTCGAATATATGATTCGTGGCGTTCGAGCGTTCTTGCAGGGGCCAGCCGCGTTGATGGCCACAGATCACTCGGCATTGCACGATGATCTGCGCAAAGTATCTGAAGAAAAACCGGGGCCGCTTTCGGCTGAACTAGCCGCGGTCAAGATAACTAAGCCACGAATCAAGCCGATTCGTCTGATTGGTTTCGCATTGGCAGTGCCACTCGTCGGTGGCTATATTTTGCCCAAGGCCTTGCGTCGCAATGATCTTAAGACTGCGCCGATTGATTCACGAGCGGTGGGCTTGGCGACTCGCTACAACCGAATCTTGTATCGCCACGACAGATTGCCTGAAGGCTTCGTGGTCGAACGTGACTCGCGAAGGTTCTTTGCGTTACTGCGCGAGGTGTGCGTAGTGACCAAAGATATCGCTTTGAACTACCGGCGACTGAAGCGTGAATATCGAGAGGCTTACCCGACGCTCGTCAGCGACGAGAGTTGGCAGAAACGATTTGATAGTTAGTTTTATTTCGCAAGTGTCGCGCTTGCGGCAAGTAGCGAGAGCCAAGTTGTGCGGTCGATTATGCCGGTTTGTTTGAGACCGACGCTCTTTTGAAATCGCTTGAGTTGTTTGGCGGTGCCAGAACCAAAAATGCCGTCGGCTTTCATTTTGATTTTTAGAACTCTGGCAAGCGCAGTCTGGGCCGTAGCGACCGAAGTATGTCGTGAATTTTGACTGAGCTTGAAACCCGCTGGGTCGATTCCAAGCAGGCTGAGCACAGAGGCATCGGCAAGACCGTCAATTGGAAGACCGTTCAATTCTTCGATCTTGCTCACGGCATTGGCGGTGCCCTTGCCGTAATTGCCGTCTGTTGCAAGTTTTTGCTTCTTTTTCAAGTCGAGAGCGGTATTCAGCGCTTTTTGCAGTTCGACAACAGGTTCGCCTCTGTTGCCCGAAACCAGTGGTACCGCAAGTGGCAAGACACTTTCGGGGTTAGGTGTAATCAAGCCTTGCGCACGCAACCCGTCGAGTTGTTTGCGCAAAAACAATGTGAATTCGGCGCGACCAGTTGCGGTTAGATGCACATCATCGCTGAACCAACGTGAAGCCGAGGGGTCGCTGCTAGCCGAATTCCAGTCGAGCACCGAAACATTCGGATTTGTCTGGGCGGCTGCATTCAGTGCTTCGTTTGAGAGAGCGTAGTTTTGCGATGCACGGCGGGTCGAAAGATTGACGAACACGATTCGCTGCACGTTGCGCGCATTGAGAGCATTGATCACTGCGGCCACGTCGCTCGCCATCGTATTTGGGTCGTCGTTATAGCCGAGTTGGACGATTGCGATTTGTGGAAACTGCTCGGCGCTAAGCGAGTTGACGACACCGATTGCATCTGGCAAACCCTTGTCGGGTGTTACGCAACTCGGGCCGACCATGCAACGGTTGGCGATCGCTTGAAAATTGACCGATGGATAAGCCGGCGAGATGATCGCCGAAAATTCAGTGGCGATGCTTTGGCCGATTGAATCGCCGACGAACAACATTGAACCAACGACACCCGCTTCGAGTGGCGCGCCAAAGACGAGCTCTGCGCCGAACCAAGGCGCAGGCAGACCGAATGTCGTGCGAAACGCCCAACCTGAAACTTTGACTGCTCCCGCAGTGCCTGTGATCGTGACATCAATCGTGTAGCCGCCCCAGTCGCCGCCGAGACCGTCATTGGTTGTTACTACCGAAGTGAGAATGCCAATCTGAGGATATTTGGCGACGATTTGTGCGGCAGAAAACGCCCGAGTCCAAACCATCAGCGAACTGTCTGCCGATAAGTCACCTTGATCTGCAAGCGCCGGGAATTCTCCGCCCGCGGTGCGCCCGCCGTTTGACGACGAGAATTCGGTGCGCACAACGTTGCCCTTTGAATTTTTAATCACGACACCTGTTGTTTCGGCGACAGCACGGTCGGTGTTTGCACTCTCGAGCACGGTTGGTGTTGCATTGACCGATGTTCTAAGTGCGGCACCACCATAAACTTGGCAGTCTTGGGTGTCGCAAGTTTTCGCCAAACCCGCGTAGCGGTTTTCGGTAACAGAATATGAACGAGCCGCAACCGCTTGAGCGCGAAGCGCGTTCATGCCCGCGCCACCGGCAGTGTCACCCCAAGATGCTGGTGATTCGCGCGGTACGACGCCACGCAGATAATCGTCAAGGCGGGCGATGTTGATGGTGCGGTTTTCATTTTTAGTGTTGTTCATCGCACGAATGACGCCGCGGTAGTAACGAACTTGATTTGCTGTTGTCGACCGAGGTTCGCACAAGCCGACTGTGTCTAGTGCCGACGCTGCTGGGTCTTGACTCGCATTTGTCGCAAACGACGCGGTCTCGCTGAATTCGCCAATCAAAGTGAAACCGGCAGCTTCGGGGGAGTCAGAATCGTTGAGGCATTTTCGCTGGCCAGAACCCCAAACTTGGTAGACGCGTTGAGCGCCCGATTTTTCGCGGGCGACCATACTCGTAAAACGCCGAGCGGTGTCTGGATCTTCGAGCAATCGCATCGTGCCAGAATCTGAAACAACTCCGGTCTGTTTGTTGTTCATCACACTCAGCCATGTCGTCATTTCTTGGTTCGGGGCTTCAAGGTTTGACCGAGAATTGCCCGTTGCGCCGCCGTAATAAAAGTCGAGTATTTGCTCCCATGACCAACCGTGCACGGTGGCCCAGCCGTAAGCGCCGTATTGACTAAGACCACGACCATGTCCAAAACCACGACCATAGATAATGACGCCGCCTGGAAGTTGCCCTTCATCTGCCTGTGCGATCTGCGCGGGTACGAGCCCGAAAACGAGTGATGCCGCGCAAACAAATGCGGCAATGCGTGATCTAAATGAAATTGGGGGTATGCGCATAGAGAATTAGAACTCCCTCGCCCGCGCAATAAGTCTACTTGAAACTATGCGACAACTTCGGTTGCCGGAAGTGTGTCGCGTTGTTGCACAACAACACCAACCAGCACAAAGCTAATGCCGAGAAGATCTGTGATACTTGGCACCTGATTTAAAAATAACAATCCGAATATCGTCGCGGTGACTGGAAGCAGTGCGAGCAATACAGAAAATCGTCGAACTGGAATGCGGCGCAACGTGAATTGGTCTATGCCGTAGCCGATTGCATTCGACAATAGACCGACCAAAAAACAGGTCGCAAGAATCCATGGTGTGGTGAATGCGACCCCGCTTGCTGGTGCACCGAATGGTGCGATAAAAAGCGCGCCGACCAGCAAACCAATGCCGAGGCCAGACACGCCCCGATCAAAACTCGCGACTTTCGAACCGATCACGATGTACAACGCCCACATGATTGAAGCCAGAAAAATATAAATCAGCCCCAACGGTTCGTTGCCGAGTTCAAGACCCGACAGAATGACAACGCCGACCACAGCCAAGACAAGGGCGATTGCGTTGCGACTCGTGCGAGTGCGTAATGCGGCGACGGTGATTGGTCCGATGAATTCGATTGCGACACCCTTGCCAAGGTCAAGATGCTGAATTGCTAAATAGAAAAACAGATTCATCAGTGCCGTTGAAATGCCAAACAAACTGACACTGATCAATTGTTCGCGCGACCAGCGACCACCGCGCCTCAGCGATTTAGCCGAGAAGGCGAGCAGAAAAATTGCCGCGCCGATTACGCGAAG
>RFTA01000240.1 GCA_009923685.1 Actinomycetota bacterium | reverse complement strand
ACCCGGCAGAAATATCGCTTGAGGACAAAGTCGTTTCGCCTGAGCCGACGACATCGCCGAAAAAACACCGAACCTGCGGGCCTCATAAGAAGCGGCCGCGACGACGCCGCGAGCACCATCACCGCCTACGACAACTGGCAAACCCAACAGATCGGGGTTTCGTCGCAGTTCAACGGCGACATAAAACATGTCCATATCGACATGCAGAATCGTCTTTGTCGTTGCAGGTCGCGAGGTCTCCACGATTCAGACGCTAGTCATAAACTCATAACCATGAATCAACAAGATCGCCGAATGTCGGCATTGCCTTCAGTCTTGGCTCGCGTCGTCGCTTTTGTTTCGATAATTGTCGCCGGCGTTGCTGGTGCGTTGATCGGGTTCACTCTCGTTGACCTGCAGTGCCAAGGTGAATGCGACGTGCCGAACTCGATTGGCTTGATCCTTGGCGCCGCGACGGGCGCACTTGGTATGGGTGTAGTCGCTGTTTTGGTTTTGCGCGCGACGGGCGAATGGAAAGAACTCGAGCGACGCAAATGACCGAACCCAGCAACCCAAAATTTGCCCTTGAACTTCTTGATCTTTGTAAAACACTCGCCGTCAACGGTGGCAAAGCTGCGCTTGCTGGTCGACTCGCGGGTTTGAAGCAGGTTGAAACCAAAACCACAAGCACCGACATGGTCACAGAATTCGACCGAGCCACCGAAAAATACATTGTCGATGAAATTCGCAGTCGCAGACCGAATGATTCGATCATCGGCGAAGAAGGCGCATCAATTGCCGGCACCAGCGAAATAACTTGGTGCATCGACCCGATCGATGGCACAACAAATTTTCTCTACGCTTTGCCGGGTTGGAGCGTTTCAATCGGCGTCAGTGATGACCAAGGCCCTCTTGTTGGCGTCGTATATATACCTTCGCTCGACGAGTTGTTTCATGCGGTTCGTGGCCACGGGGCGTTTTTGAACGACAAACAGATTTTTTGCAACTCGATCAACGACATTTCGCGGGCCCTTGTCTGCACGGGCTTTAGTTACGCACCCGCCCAGCGCACAATTCAGTCGAAACGAGTTGCAAAATTTATTCACCAGATTCGCGACATTCGGCGCCTTGGTGCTGCGAGCATCGATATTTGTTTCGTG
>RFTA01000239.1 GCA_009923685.1 Actinomycetota bacterium | reverse complement strand
GTGAATCAATGCCGACACTGGCGTCGGGCCTTCCATTGCATCCGGCAACCACAAGTAGAGCGGCAACTGTGCGCTCTTGCCGCATGCACCGACGAACAACAGCATTGCGATCGCCGTTGCCGTGACTGTTGCGAGTTCGCCAGAGTGAGCCGCTTCGTTGATTGCACCATACGAAAGCGAGCCCGCCGCCGAGAACGCCAAGAACATCGCGGTCATTACGCCAAAGTCGCCAATGCGGTTGGTGACGAACGCCTTCTTGCCGGCGACTGCTGCGCTGTTACGCGTGTGCCAGAAAGAAATCAAGAAATAACTGCACGCTCCGACGCCCTCCCAACCCAAGAATGTGACGAGCAAGTTTTCGCCGAGCACGAGCATCAACATACTGAAGACGAATAAGTTCAGATAGAGAAAGAATTTCGAAAACTTCGCATCACCGTGCATATATCCGATCGCATAAAGATGAATCAATGTAGAAATTCCGGTGATGAACAAAGCCATCGTCACGCTTAGCGGGTCTGCGAGCAATGCAAAATCAACTTGCAGATTTCCAACTGGTAGCCACGAAAACAAAACTTCGACATGGCTTCGCTCTTCTGCCTCAAGACCAAGCATCTCTAAATAAACGAGAACCGTCAGCAAGAACGAACTGCCGGTGGCGATAGTTGCCACCCAACCAGAACGCGGATCACCGAACTTGCGACCCAAGACCAGATTAAGCACAGCCCCGGCAAGCGGAAGCAACGGGATAAACCAGACGAAGTTCAGCATCATCAGCCCTTGAGTTCAGCCATGTCGTCGACGGTCATCGCTGCTCGATTGCGCATTATTGAAACGATTATTCCGAGACCGACGACGACTTCGGCAGCTGCAACGACCATCACGAAAAACACGATCGTTTGACCGTTGATGTCGTTCAATTCACGAGCGAGAGTCACAAAACTGAGGTTCACGGCGTTGAGCATCAGCTCGATACACATGAACATCACCAACGGGTTGCGGCGAACCAACACGCCAAACGTGCCGATCGCAAAAAGCACGGCCGACAGAATCAAATACCAAGACGACGTCGGTGTCAGACTTAGCGCGATCACTTGACGCTCGACTTTGCTTTGCGGGTAAGCAACACCGTGCCCACAACG
>RFTA01000238.1 GCA_009923685.1 Actinomycetota bacterium | reverse complement strand
TCTTCAGGTGCAATCGCATTGACCGGCATCGAGGCTGTATCGAACGGTGTGCCTGCTTTCAAAAAACCAGAATCAAAAAACGCGTCGACGACTTTGGTGTGGATGGCAGCAATTCTCGGTGCAGGGTTTTTGGGATTGAGTGTTCTCGCAGAAAAGTTGCAGCCAATCAAAGATCACGAGGGTGAAATCAAGATTACGGTTCTCGCCCAGATGGCCGAGCAGGTCTACGGGGGTCGAAACATATTTTTCTACATAACCCAGTTTGCGACTTTCGGTATCTTGATCTTGGCGGCTAACACCGCGTATGCCGACTTTCCGCGACTGTCATCAATCATCGCCAAAGACAACTATTTGCCGCGCCAATTAATGAACCGTGGTGACAGGCTTGTGTTCTCAAACGGAATTATTTTTCTTGGTGTCGCGGCCACTGCGCTTGTTGTGGCTTTCGGTGGCGTAGTCAACGCATTGATACCGCTTTATGCCGTCGGTGTATTCACCGGCTTCACCCTCAGCCAATTCGGTATGGTGGTGCGTCACTTCAGACATAAAGAATCTGGTTGGATTATCCACGCGTTCTTTTCGGGGCTTGGCTCATTGACGACATTTTTGGTTGCTGGCGTCGTGGTTGTCGTCAAATTTGCCGACGGTGCGTGGATTCCGGCGGTAGTGATACCGACAATGATGGCTATCTTCTTGGCTGTCAATCGTCACTACTCGCGCGTGCGATCGTTCTTGCGAATCGAAGAGGGTTATGTTGCACCGCGGCGAACGCATACCGTGCTCGTGCTCGTTGGTTCAGTCAACAAAGGCGTTCTGCAAGCCGTGAAATATGCCGAGAGTCTGCGACCAGACAAGCTCTTGGCGCTTTCTGTCGTGGGTTCAAGTGCCGAAAAAGAAAAACTCGAGGGCGATTGGGCGAAATACGGTTTGAAAGTCGAGCTCGAGACACTTAACGACGACTTTAGAAATTTGACCGACACGATTTTGACTCATATCAACAGAATTGACGACGAAGACAGCGACGACATCATCACTGTCGTGATACCCGAATTTGTGACGGCGATTCGCTCGCAGTGGTTGCATAACCAATCGGCTCTGGCGATTAAAGCACGATTGCTATATCGCAAAAATACTGTTGTT
>RFTA01000237.1 GCA_009923685.1 Actinomycetota bacterium | reverse complement strand
CCGACCCGAGCAACTTAATGGATGAAGTAGAGCAGTTTTTGCGCGAGCAAAACGGCAACTAACTAAGTCGCAATTTTGGCGACTTAGTAATCTTCCATTCCGCCGCCTGGCATTGCTGGTGCACTCTCTTCTGGCTTGTCTGCGATGACTGCCTCGGTTGTCAAGAACAAAGCGGCAATAGATGCTGCGTTTTGCAACGCCGAGCGCGTTACTTTCGCCGCGTCGATGACGCCCAGTTTCACAAGATCGGTGTATTCGCCAGTCGCGGCATTAAGGCCTTCGTTGCCCTTCAACGCTTTGACTTTCTCGACCACAACGCCACCTTCAAGACCGGCATTCTCGGCGATCTGCTTGAGTGGTGCTGAAAGCGAACGCACAACCATGCGTGCACCCGTTGCCTCGTCGCCACTAAGCGACGCCATTGCTTTTTCGGCAGCCTCCTGCGCGCGAAGCAAAGCCACGCCACCACCAGGCACTACGCCTTCTTCAATTGCGGCCTTTGTCGTGCTGACGGCATCTTCGATACGGTGCTTCTTTTCTTTAAGTTCGACTTCGGTCGCTGCACCAACTTTGAGCACGGCAACGCCGCCCGACAACTTGGCGAGACGCTCTTGCAACTTCTCGCGGTCATAATCGCTGTCGGTGTTGTCGATTTCGGTCTTGATCTGGCTGATGCGACCCTTGATGTCGGCATCTGAGCCGGCACCTTCAATAATCGTCGTCTCATCTTTGGTGATTACGACTTTCTTGGCGCGACCGAGCAAATCAAGAGTTGCGTTCTCAAGTTTGAGACCAACTTCTTCGCTGATTACTTGGCCACCGGTGAGAATTGCGATGTCTTGCAACATTGCCTTGCGACGGTCTCCGAAACCTGGGGCTTTGACGGCAACACTCTTGAAAGTGCCGCGAATTTTGTTGACAACCAAAGTTGCGAGTGCTTCGCCATCGACATCTTCGGCGATGATCACAAGCGGTCGGCCACCTTGCATAACTTTTTCGAGCACTGGCAGCATGTCGCGCACCGCTGAAATTTTGTTCGAGACCAAAAGGATGTAGGCGTCGTCAATCGAAGCCTCCATACGGTCGGTGTCGGTTGCAAAGTATGGCGAGATGTAACCCTTGTCGAAACGCATGCCCTCG
>RFTA01000236.1 GCA_009923685.1 Actinomycetota bacterium | reverse complement strand
ACATTGATCCACAACGAAATCAACAAACCAATTGCCAAGGCAGATGTAAAGACAGCAGTCAACGAATACCAGTATTTTGGCCACTCATTTGTGAGCGAGCCAACCAAAAGCAAAATCAGTGCACCTGCCAACAACGCCAACAAGGGCGAGATCGAAAACCACTCGATTTTTGGTCCGACGAATGCCGCGAGATCGTTCATTTGGTTCGCCCTTCAACATGTTCGATAAACGAATTGACGCTTGGCTCAATTCGTTCAAGCATCGGTTTTGGATAAATACCGGTCACCAAAATGATCGCCACGAAAACGGCCATCAGCATTCCCTCTTTGGCGTTGATCTCTTTGAAAGATGAATTGGCTTCGTCGGGTTCACCATGAAACACCCGCTGATAAGCCCATAACAAATAAAGAGCGGCCAGCACGACGCCAACCGTCGCCACGACAGTCCACCAGCGCGCGGCTTCAAATGATCCGATCAAAATCAAAAACTCACCAACAAAACCATTGAGCCCCGGCAGACCTACAGACGAGAGCATCACGACCGTGAAAACGCCCGCAAAAATTGGCGCCACATGCTGAATGCCACGAAGTTCGGCGATCTCGCGCGTATGGCGACGCTCATAGATCATGCCGACCAACAAGAACAACGCCCCGGTCGAAACACCGTGATTGACCATCTGTATAACCGCGCCGGTCACGGCTTGCGAACTGAGCGCAAATGTACCAAGAACTATGAACCCAAGGTGCGCCACCGATGAATAAGCAACGAGTCGCTTCAAATCGCGTTGCATCGTGGCGGCGATCGCACCATAGATAATGCCGATGACTGCCAAAGTGAACAACACTGGTCGCGCCCACATCGCCGCCTGTGGAAACAAGTAGACACCAAAACGCAAGAAACCGTATGTGCCCATTTTCAACAAAACACCCGCCAAAATTACTGAGCCACCGGTGGGTGCCTGCGTGTGTGCGTCTGGCAACCAAGTGTGAAAAGGAAACAACGGCACTTTTACGGCAAAAGCGATCGCAAACGAAACAAATAACCATCGCGCCGCATTGGTCGAAAAACTTGCACCTTCGGCAATTTTGACGACATCAAAAGTCACGACGCCGAGATCGCGTTGTGCAAGCGCAACAGTGGC
>RFTA01000235.1 GCA_009923685.1 Actinomycetota bacterium | reverse complement strand
TGATGGACACGGCGCCGAGACTCGCCAAATGTGGTGTCAGCCACTGCACATCCAACAAAGTCATTTTTGAAGAATTCATCGAGGCATATGTCAAATTGCATCATCTCGGCTGGGCTCACAGCATCGAGGTGATCGACGAGAACGGTTTTCTTGCGGGCGGTCTTTATGGAGTGAGAATCAACAAGTTCTTCGCCGGTGAATCGATGTTCCATCTCGTGCGCGATGCATCAAAAGTCGCGTTGATGGCACTCGTGCAGGTCATGAATTCATCAAAAATGACTTTGCTGGATGCGCAGTGGATGACACCGCATTTGGCGAGTCTCGGCGCCGTGTCCATCAAGCGAGACGAGTATCTGCGCCAACTGCAGATTGCCGTAAGCCAATAATCTCGCGCCTAGCCTTATCTAGTGGTGAGCGAGTCAACGAACAAGGTCAAGCGCGATGAGCCCTGGATGATGCGCACCTATTCGGGGCATTCGAGTGCGCGCGCTTCAAACGAGTTGTATCGCACGAATTTGGCTCAAGGTCAAACAGGGTTGTCGATTGCTTTTGATCTTCCGACGCAAACGGGTTATGACCCCGACCATGTTTTGGCCCGCGGCGAAGTCGGCAAAGTCGGTGTGCCGGTCGTCCACCTCGGTGATATGAAGACACTTCTAGACGGCATTCCGCCGAGCGAGATGAATACTTCGATGACGATCAATGCGACCGCCGCGTGGTTGTTGGCACTTTATGTTGCAAACGCAAACGAACAAGGTGTCGAGACCAGCGACTTGCGCGGCACTACTCAAAACGACATTCTCAAAGAATATTTGTCGCGCGGAACTTTTATTTTTCCGCCGCAACCATCGAAACGACTCATCGTCGACATGATCGCATGGTGCGCGAAGAATGCGCCAAAGTGGAACCCGATAAACATTTGTTCTTATCATCTTCAAGAAGTTGGCGCCACGCCCGTGCAAGAGATTTCGTTCGCATTGGCGAACGCCATCGACATTTTGGATTCAGTAAAGAGCAGTGGTCAAATTTCAGATCAAGAGTTTCCACAGGTTTTTGCGTCGGTCTCTTTTTTCGTCAATGCCGGCATTCGGTTCGTCGAAGAAACATGCAAGATGCGGGCGTTCGTCAAACTGTGGGAGCGAATCGGTCGCGAGCGTTATTCGA
>RFTA01000234.1 GCA_009923685.1 Actinomycetota bacterium | reverse complement strand
AGTTGTTGGCGAGCGCCCATGTGACAAGTGATCGACGCCATGCAGAATTGCTCGCACCGATGCTTTCTAGCGTTTGCGCGCAAGCCGACATTTCGATGCGCGAAGTTGACGTTGTCGCCGTAGACATCGGCCCTGGTTTGTTTACTGGTATGCGTGTTGGTATTGCATCGGCCAAGACGATTGCTCAAGTTCTAGATGTGCCGATTGTCGGCGTTTCAAGTTTGGATATTTTGGCGCGTTCGGTAACGACGACCGAGCGTGTCGTGTTGTCGACGATTGATGCACGGCGGGGCGAACTCTATTGGGCGATGTATCGCAACGACATCGGCTCAAGCATCGAAGTTAAACCACCACGTGTCGGCAATTTGGGCGATTGTGTTGTCGACATTGTTGATCGTGGCCAAGAAACATTGATCGTGGGCAACGGTGCGTTGCGCTATCGCCAACAGTTGAGTGAGATGCTCGAGTCAACTGGTTTGTCGGTCGAATGGGCGAGCGAACAACTTGCTCAGCCGAGCGCATCTGTGTTGGCGTTGATCGCTGCCGAGTTGGCGTTGCTTGAGCAATGGCAAAGTGCGACCGAGTTGCAGGCACTTTATTTGCGGGTGCCCGATGCCGAAATAAATTGGGAACAGCGGGTGAAGTCATGAGTATTTTGGACCGCTTCATTCGCCCAAAAACAGGCGACCGCGACGACTCGTTGGTTGATCTCGAAGGTGAGCAGTCGCAAGACCTGGTGATCATGCCGATGCGACGGGCGCATATTCGCAAAATTATGCCGATCGAACAGCAGGTTTATCCACGACCATGGACGGCGCAAGTTTTCGTTGAAGAACTCGAGCAAGCCCGAGTCGGCAAGCGTCATTATTTGGTCGGCACTATCGGTGACGAGTTGGTGGGTTATGGCGGGCTGCTGTACGTCGAAAATGATGCGCATGTGACGAACGTTGCTGTACACCCGATGTGGCGCAGTCGTGGAATCGCGACCGAGTTGTTGCTCGATTTGGCATGGGAGGCGAACCGTCACGGTTGTGAGGCGATGACGCTTGAGGTGCGACACACCAATGTTGCGGCGCAGCAGTTGTATCGCCGATTTGGTTTTGTGCCGGCAGGCGTTCGCAAAAAATATTATGAAAATCGTGACGATGCGATCGTGATGTGGTGCGCAG
>RFTA01000233.1 GCA_009923685.1 Actinomycetota bacterium | reverse complement strand
TCATGATTCTTCTTGGCACCGATCTTGCGGGCAAGCCGTTGGGTTCGGGTGCAGCAGTCAGCGTGCCGGTGGTACCCGCCGTCACAACTACAACGGGCTAAGCGCCCATTATCAAAATTTACTAATCACCTAAAGCGTTAGCGCGCAATTTCGCGCAAAAGTTGAAACGCAGCGTGCTCGATGCAATGTAAAGGCCTCGCGAAAGCCTCTTCGCGACCAAAAGTTTCGATCAGACTGACACTATTAATCTGAGAACGCACTTGCGAATCGATCTCGCCGCAGATCGCCGCGATCTGAATTTTTCGCTCGGCGGCAAGTTCAGCCATTGAACCGACGACTTTGCCGGTAAAACTCTCGCTATCCATGTATCCCTCTCCGGTGATGATCAAGTCGATGTCGGTCAACAACAGGTCAAGTTCGACTTCTTCAGCCACAAGATCAAAACCCGGCACGAGTTGCGCGCCGAGAGCCGCAAGACCACCTGCTAATCCGCCGGCGGCACCCGCACCAGAAATTTTTGAAACGTCGATGCCATAATTTTCTTGATAGACCTGAACTAGTTTTTCGAGTCGCGTCGTCAAAAATTGCACTTGCGCCGGTGAAGCCCCTTTCTGCGGACCAAAAACTTTTGCGGCGTCGGTAAATGGTGTTGTGACATCACAGGCAACAACAAATTCAACACCCTTGAGTCGGGCGGGCGTCTGAATTGCTTTGACCGCACCGAGACCACCGTCGGTTGTGGCCGAGCCGCCGAGACAAACAATTATTCTTTTGGCGCCTAGATCAAGGGCGGCATCAATCAATTCGCCAGTGCCCGTGGTCGTTGCCGCAACTGGATCATTTTCTGACTTGCCGCCTGCGAGCATCAACCCCGACGCACAGGCCATCTCGATGACCGCGGTTCCACGATGCATACGCCAAGGTGCTTGCACCGGTTTGCCGAGTGGTCCGGTAACGAGAGTCGTGCGATTTGCGCCACCGAGTGCATCAAGAGTGCCTTCACCGCCATCGGCGAGCGGTCGCTCAACACAATCATGACCAAGTTGCCAACACGCATGACCAATTGCGGTCGCTACTTGTGCTGCAGTCGCTGTGCCACGAAATTTGTCGACTGCTGCGAGCACTTTCATACGCTCACACTAGAGGTTGTTGTGAGCACGATGACAGTC
>RFTA01000232.1 GCA_009923685.1 Actinomycetota bacterium | reverse complement strand
TGGCTCTTTCATCATCGGCGAAACAGACGGCGGGCAATTTGCCACGACGATTGTTTGCCGCTCATTTTGTGATCGATGAGACGACGGCGCTTTCACTCGCCGAGTCGTCACCCAGATTGCGCAAAATCGCCTTCTGGACAACCGGTATCGGACTATTTAGTTTTTGGAACCTCGGCACTTTGATTGGCGCCATGGCTGGAAGTGCGATCGACCCCGAAAAGTTTGGTTTAGACATTGCGTTTCCGGCGGCGTTCATCGTGATGCTCGTGCCGCATTTGCGATCGAAGTTGGGCAGACAAGCGGCCGTGCTCGGTGGCGCTCTGTGTTTGGTGTCGATTTCATTTTTGCCGATCGGCGTGCCGATATTGCTTGCAGCGTGTGCAGTTTTAGTTGGGGTACGCAATGATCAATGATGCGCCGACAAATTTGTGGTTGATGATCATCGCGCTCGCTGTCAGCGCTTACCTATTGAAAATGTTCGGGCTCGTTGTCTTGGGTTCACGACAGTTGCCAAGAGTCTTTGATCGTTGTCTGGGTTTGATACCGGCGGCTCTGTTGTCGGCACTGGTGTTGAAAGACACTTTTTCGATTGGTCAGAGTCTGGTTGTTGATGCTCGAGTCGCAGGTTTTGCAGTTGCTGTTGTCGCCGCTTGGCGTCGCGCGCCTCTGATTGTCGTCGTGGTTTTGGCGGCGAGTGCGACTGCACTTTTGCGAGCGATTTAGCTCGAGCGCAATTTTTATTTTTTGCAGAGTGCGGCGAGGCCGCGCAAATTTCGCTTCCAGATTTGGCGCAAAACTATTTTGCCGCCGATGAATGCGCCGATCGGGCCGCCGAGAAACCACGGGAAGACCAGTTCTTCCTCCCATTTAAAAAGTGTCCGAGCGCCGTTGTTTAATGGTTCGAGCGTGAACACGCCGCTGCCGGTGACGATGCCAATATGTTTAACCCCCATTGCTTTGCCGGGCACCCATTGCGTGATTTCCATTTTGTCGGTCAAACGAATCGGGCCGACCTTTGTGTCGCACAAGAACGCCGTGCCGACGCCGCGGGTTTGGTCAGAGACGAAGCGAATTGCGACGGCGTCGTGCATCCAATCGACGTGGCGTTCGATCGGCTCGACGATCTGCCAAACCTTTTCGGGGCTGGCGTCAATTTCAATAGCAACTTTG
>RFTA01000231.1 GCA_009923685.1 Actinomycetota bacterium | reverse complement strand
ATTTGCTTGCTCGCAAGACTCGTATATTCGACTTTTGCTGCGCCATAAATCGTCGTGGCGATCTTTTCGATTTTTTCTTTGAGTGACGCCTCGTCTGGATACAAGAAATGAAACGAGTTCTTGTCGTTGCATGCCTCGACAACCGCGTTTGCGAGATCTTTTGCGCCAGCGCCACCATCGGCAAAATGCGAACAAATTGCAACACGGGCACCGGCACCTTCGGCTATTTTTCGAATCGCTTCGTGTTCTGATTTGTGATCGGTCGGAAAGCTGTTGATCGCCACAACCGGCGAAACACCGTGGGCCTTAACATTTTCAATTTGCTTGACCAAGTTCGCCGCGCCAGCGATGACATCGTCCGGGTTTTCTTTGAGCAGGTCTTCTGGCAACGCCTTGCCGGCAACAATCTTGTATTTGCCCGAGTGCGCCTTGAGCGCGCGAACAGTCGCAACAAGCACCGCAGCATCTGGCACCAAACCCGACGCACGACACTTGATATTGAAAAACTTTTCGGCACCCATGTCGGCACCAAAGCCTGCTTCGGTGATCAGATAATCACCCGAATGGATGCCGATCAAATCGCCGACAATCGACGAGTTTCCATGGGCAATGTTGCCAAACGGTCCAGAATGCACGATTACTGGTGTGTTCTCGATCGTTTGCAACAAATTCGGCTTAATTGCGTCGGCCATGATTACGGCCATTGAACCAGCCGCACTTAACTGCTCGGCGGTCACAGGTTTGCCCTTTGTGTCGTAGCCGACGACAATTCGCGCGAATCGTGCGCGCATATCTTCTTTTGATTTCGCAAGTGCAAGAATTGCCATCACTTCTGATGCAGCGGTGATGTCAAAGCCTGTCTGTCGCACGACACCATCTTCTTTGGTGCCAAGACCGATGATCATGTTGCGTAGTGATCTGTCGTTCACATCCATCACGCGTCGCCATGTGATGTTGTCGATGTCGAGATCAAGTTCGTTGCCCTGGTGCAAATGGTTGTCGACCATCGCCGACAACAAGTTGTGCGCCGCTGTCACTGCATGAAAGTCGCCTGTCAGGTGCAAGTTCAATAACTCCATGGGGATCACCTGGCTGTAACCGCCACCTGCCGCGCCACCTTTGATGCCAAATGTTGGGCCCATGCTTGGTTGTCGCAAACTGATCGTCGCTT
>RFTA01000024.1 GCA_009923685.1 Actinomycetota bacterium | reverse complement strand
AAGCTTCTGCTTGATTTCGTCCAGGCTCTTTTGACCGAAGTTCGTGATGTTCATCAGGTCTTCTTCTGACCGAGTCAACAACTCACCGATCGTGT
The DNA here is from genome assembly GCA_009923685.1 of Actinomycetota bacterium. GTDB lineage: Bacteria > Actinomycetota > Acidimicrobiia > Acidimicrobiales > Ilumatobacteraceae > BACL27. The sequence goes on along the minus strand of RFTA01000024.1, from coordinate 7,600 downwards.
TTACTTGACCGCGCTTCAAGCAGTTGCGCGGGCGCTCTGACAAGTCCAGGTCTTCGATCGGCATGTCGAGATCGCCGGTGCCACTTGAGTAGCCCGACACTTCGCCAAGTTCAAGAGCGACTGGCTCGGCGGTCAAATTTGCCACAAGATCGACAAGCGACCGCAATGTCGCACCAGCCGAAGCAAGCGAGTCAACCGGAGTAATCGATCCATCAGTCTCGATGTCGATGATCAAGTTGTCGTAGTTTGTCGATTGCTCGACACGTGTCGGCACGACTTCAAATGTCACGCGACGAATCGGCGAGAAGATTGCATCAATCGGAATAATGCCGATTGTCTTTCGAGCACCGTCGCGGTCGGACGACATGTATCCTTTGCCACGCTCGACGGTGAGTTCAAACACGAGTTTGCCCTTTGCCGAAAGCGTTGCAATTTTTTGCGACTTGTTGAGAATTTCTACCTCTGGCGGACATTGAATGTCGCCCGCGGTGAGATCCATCGGGCCTTTGACATCGACGCTCAAAACCACCGGGTCATCTGAAGTCGATTGCAACACGATGTCTTTGAGGTTGAGAATAATTTCGGTTACGTCTTGTGTGACACCCTCGATCGTGTCGAACTCATGCAATGCCGACTCGAATTTCACAGATGTGATCGCCGCGCCTGGAATCGACGACAACAACATTCGACGCAACGAGTTGCCGATCGTGTGACCGAGACCCGGCTCGAGTGGACCAACCGAAAACTTCTGGCGGTTGTTCTCTGGTGAACCGATTGGTTCGACTGTTGGGCGCTGGATTACAAGCATGATTTCTCCTCTGACTCTTTTTTGGGGTTACTTCGAATAAAGCTCAACGATTAATTGTTCACGCACAGGCACATCGATCTGCTCGCGCACCGGCAGCTCGCGCACGGTAACTTGCTTGCCAGCCTCGGCAACATCTAGCCACGCCACGACCTTGCGATCAAGCGTGTCGATGTTGTGTTGAATGACGATCATGTTGCTGCCCTTTGTCGACAGTGTCACAACCTCACCCTTTTGCAATGTGTATGACGGAATATCGACCCGCTTGCCATCGACTTTGATCAAGCCGTGGCTCACAAATTGGCGCGCCTGCGGACGAGATGCCGCCCAACCTGCGCGATAGACCACATTGTCAAGGCGCAACTCTAAAAGGCGCAAAAGGTTTTCGCCGGTTGGGCCCGTCAAACGAACTGACCTCTTATATAGGTTACGAAATTGACGTTCGAGCAGACCGTAGATGAACTTTGCCTTTTGCTTTTCTTGCATCTGGGCGAGATACTCGCTGCCAGCACCCTTGCGTCGCGAACGACCGTGGTGACCCGGCGGAAACGGACGGCGCTCAAGAGCCTTGGTGCCTTTTGTGTTTTCGAAAACATTGACGCCAAGACGACGTGAGATGCGAACTTTCGGACCTGTATAACGAGCCATGACTTATGGACGCTTTCTCTTTGGTTGACGGCAACCGTTGTGCGGCACGGGCGAAAGATCTTTGATGCCCGAAACTTCGATGCCGAGGTTTTGAATTTGACGCAATGCCGTATCGCGACCTGAGCCCGGACCTTTAACGTGCACTTCAGCACGACGAAGGCCGAGTTCCATTGCGGCGCGACCAGCTTTTTCTGCGGCCATCTGCGCGGCGAACGGTGTCGATTTGCGCGAACCACTGAAACCAACACCACCAGACGATGCCCATGAAATGACATTGCCTTCGGTGTCTGTCACCGAAACGATTGTGTTGTTAAAAGTGCTCTTGATATGGACAATGCCCGATGAGACATTGCGACGCTCGCGCTTGCGCTTGCGACTTCCTGCTTTTGCTTCAGCCATGACTACTTCCTTACTGCGATCTTCTTGTTGGCGACTGTCTTCTTCGGGCCCTTACGCGTGCGCGCATTGGTGTGCGTGCGCTGACCACGAACCGGCAAACCTTTGCGATGTCGCGTGCCCTGATATGAACCAATCTCGATCTTGCGTTTGATGTCGGTCTGCACATTGCGACGACGATCACCTTCGACGCTCAAATTGTTTTCGATGAACATACGAATTTTGTTGACCTCAGAGTCGGTCAAATCACGCACTCGTGTGTCTGGGTTTATGCCGGTTTCGTCACAAAGCTTCTTTGCGGTTGTTCGGCCGATGCCAAAAATATATGTCAAACCAATTTCAAGGCGCTTCTCGCGCGGTATGTCAACTCCAGAAATTCGTGCCATTGTGTCTCTCTCGTTCAGCCTTGACGTTGCTTATGGCGTGGGTTTTCGCAGATCACCATTACGCGGCTGTGCCGACGAATGATCTTGCATTTCTCGCAAATTTTTTTAACGCTGGTTCTTACTTTCACAGCACGCCTTTATTTAAATCGATATGTAATACGACCTCTGGTGAGGTCATACGGTGTTAGCTCTACTTGCACTTTGTCGCCAGGAAGAATTCGAATGTAATTCATTCGCATCTTTCCCGAAATATGAGCCAAAACCGTGTGTCCGTTTTCTAATTCGACTCGAAACATTGCATTGGGTAGGGATTCAGTAATCTTGCCTTCCAGCACGATTGCATCTTCCTTATTTTTGGGCAAAATTTCTCCGAACGAATTATGGTTTTTTCTCTTATTACCCGACGGTCCGAAGACCGTTTAGGGCGACTAGTTAGGCTATCGGCGAAGGCCAGTTTCAACCACCGTTTTTATGCGATCAAACACTTGATCTGGCGAACCCAAGCCGTCGACCACATGCAAAGAACCCCGTCCCTGATAGTAAGAAATCAGCGGAGCAGTCTGGGTCTCATATACATCTAGACGCATGTTGATTGCTGCTGGTTTATCATCGGTTCGCTGAACAACCGCCCCACCGCACTTGTCGCACTTCCAAGGGTTGGGTTCTTTGCCGGTAGCCGTATATATAGCGTCGCATCTCTCACAGGTTCTTCGCGACGAAAGTCGCCCCAAGACTATTTCGCGGTCAACATCTAAGTCGATCACAAAACCCACGGGTCGTGCCTGGGTCAATGAATCAAATGCCGTGGCTTGACCGATCGTGCGTGGAAACCCGTCCATTACAAAACCTGCAGTTCGTGCATCTTCTTGTCCGATTCGACCTTGCACCAACGAAACCATCAAGTCGTCGGCGACTAGTTCGCCGCGATCTAATACGGCTTTGGCTGCGCGCCCGACCACAGAATCTTGCTTCACCGCGTTGCGCAACATCTCGCCCGTCGAAATATGTGGAACTTCAAAATACTTGGCGAGTCGTGCACTTTGGGTGCCCTTGCCGGCGCCTTGGCGACCGAACATAATTATTCTCACTCCAGCACTCATGAGTTTTTATTCCGATCTTGTGGCCAATAAAACTTTGTTCGAAGTTATGTCACTCGAAATTATTGTTTAAGGAAGCCTTCGTAGTTGCGTTGCATCAACTGACTGTCAATTTGACGCATCAGTTCAAGTGCAACACCGACCGCGATCAACACGGTGGTACCAGCAAACGGAAACGAGCTCACATTGCCCACCCACAAAACGATGTATGGCAGAATCGCGATCACCGCAACAAACATCGCGCCTGGCAGCGTGATGCGATTAACTGTTTTAGCCAAGAACGATTCGGTCTGCTGACCAGGTCGAATGCCCGGAATAAAACCACCTTGTTTGCGCAACTGATCTGCTTGTCGAATCGGATCAAACGCGATCGAATTATAAAAATACGCGAATGCGATGATCAACAGCGCAAAAACCGTGACATACAGAAGGTTCTGGCTGTTGATCAGATATTGATCTACGAAACGAGCAATCGAACCTCGCCAACCCTCACCGCTACCCAACATATTCGACATCAAAACCGGCAACAGAAGAACTGAGCTGGCGAAAATGATCGGCACCACACCCGACTGGTTGACCTTCAATGGAATATAGGTATTTTGCCCGCCGTACATTTTGCGACCAACAACACGTTTTGCAAACTGAACAGGCAGTCTTCGCTGTCCTAACTCGACGCGAACCACGGCAAGAATGATCGCAATTGTTAGTGCAACCAAAATTACGAACACCAAAGTCTTTCGAGTTTGCAGTAGCGAGTAATAGCTATACGGCAAATCACTGACAACGGATGCAAAAATAACCATCGACATACCGTTGCCAATGCCTCGTTGGCTGATTAGTTCGCCGAGCCACATCAATAGAGCGGTGCCCGCCACCAACGACGGAATCACCAACAAGGCTCTTGGCATGAACGGGTCGAGCAATACAACATCTGGCGCTTGTGTGCTCGCCCCAAAAAACGCCGAACCACGACCTTGACCAAAAATAAAAGTTAGGCCGGCACCTTGCAATGTCGCAATGCCGATCGCCACATAGCGAGTCCATTGAGTGATTTTGCGTTGACCAGTGGCGCCCTCTTGTTGCCACTGCTCAAGTTTTGGAATCACAACAGTCAAAACCTGCATGATGATGCTCGACGTGATGTAAGGCATGATGCCGAGCGCAAAAATCGAGAAACTGCCAAACGCGCCGCCCGAGAACAGGTTCAAGAAACCAAGTGCGCCTTGCGATTTTGAAGCCTCGCGCAACTGACTGACAGCCTGGGCGTCTACACCCGGCACTCTCAGCGAAACGCCAAGACGATATACGAGCAACATCGCCAAGGTGAACAAAATTTTGTTACGAAGTTCTGCGACTTTGAAAATATTGCCGATTTTTGCCACGAAATTACCTCGTTACTTTTTCTAGAAGCAGGCCAATGCGAACTGTACTAGCGGTTGGTGAACTGACTGCCCTTGGCGGGTGGTCGAACACCCTTATATGTAGGTGGCAAGATAACTACAGATCCACCAGCTGCAACAATCGCGTCTTGAGCCGACTTCGACACTGCGTGAGCCGAAACTTTCACCGCACGGGTAATTTTGCCGCGACCTAAAACTTTGATCATCTGACCTTTGTGAGCCACACCACTCGAAACAAGTTTTGCTGGGTCAACTTCGCTCGCGCCAAGTGAATCAATCGCGTCAAGGTTGACGGCGTAATATTCGACACGAAACGGGTTGTTGAAGCCCTTCAACTTTGGCACGCGTTGTTTGAGGGGCATCTGTCCACCTTCAAAGCCACGTGCAACTGTGTTTCGCGCATACTGACCTTTGGTACCGCGACCGGCTGTTTTACCGCCCTTGCCACCGGTGCCGCGACCAACACGCTTTGGCTTCTTTCGCGCCCCGTAACGAGGTCCGATTTCATCGACGCGCATGATTATGCTCCTTTTTTGCTTACTTCAATAAGGTGAGGCACGCGCGCGATCATTCCGCGAATCTCTGGGCGATCAGGCAATGTATTGACATCACCAATCTTGCGCAAGCCGAGGGCACGCATCGTTGCTTTGGTCTTTGGCATGATGCCAATTTGTGAGCGCACTTGCTTGACCACGAATGTTGCCCCAGTGTGGGCTTTGCGAGTTGCCTTGATGGCCACAGATTTTTTTGCTGCAGCTTTCTTGGCTGGCTTCGCGACTTTCTTTGCAGTTGCCATGATTATTTGGCTCCGAGACTTGAGATGGTTTTCTTGCGCTCTGTATATGCACGCAACATGCCCTTTGGCACGAATTCTTCTGCGGGCAAACCACGACGCTTGGCAACTTCGTCTGGTCGTTGCAAGCCCTTCAAACCGTTGATTGTTGCGCGAGCAACATTGATCGCGTTTGGTGAGCCCAAAACTTTTGCCAAAACGTCTTTGATGCCGGCTTCTTCAAGAATGATTCGCGCGGCACCACCGGCGATAACACCGGTACCTGGAGCAGCAGGCTTGAGCATCACTCGACCAGCACCATTGATGCCGATTGTCGCATGTGTGATCGTCGTGCCAGCAAGAGCCACATGAAAAATGTTTCGCTTTGCTTCTTCGGTGCCCTTTTGAATCGCCAATGGCACTTCTTTCGCCTTGCCGTAGCCCAAGCCAACGCGACCATTGCGGTCACCCACGACGACGAGCGCGGTAAACGAAAATCTACGACCACCCTTAACAACTTTTGCCACGCGATTGATGTGAACGACGCGTGAATCACCAATTTCGCCGACCTTCGCTGGCGGACGTGGCTCGCGCTTCTCTCGTGGCTCGCGACGATCGCGACGGTCGCGACGACCGGTCTCTTCAGCGCCAGAAATTGCGGGAATTTGATTTACATCGGTCATTTAGAACTCCAAGCCTTCTTCTCGAGCAGCTTGCGCTGCCGCTGCGATACGACCGTGATACAAAAACCCACCGCGGTCATAAACAACTTTTGTAATTCCGGCCTGTTTGGCGCGTTGTGCAACGGTCTTGCCAACGCGCTTTGCAGCGTCGACAGTTGAGCCCGAACCCGACTTTCGAAAGTCGGCCTCAAGCGACGAAGCCGAAGCAATTGTGCGACCCGCATCATCATCGATCAATTGTGCCGACAAGTGCTTGTTGCTACGAAAGACGGCCAAGCGTGGACGCTCGGCTGTGCCGTGGATCTTCTTGCGCACGCGGCGCTGACGGCGCAAGCGCCCTGAGTGTCTTTTTTCTGCTGTGCTAGCCATGGTCGAGTTAGTCCTTTACTTACTTCTTGCCGGTCTTGCCGGCCTTGCGACGAACGCGCTCGTTCAAATATCGAACACCTTTGCCTTTGTATGGCTCGGGCTTACGCATATTGCGGATGTTTGCGGCAACTTGACCGACTGTTTCTTTGTCGTTGCCTTTGATCACTACCTGAGTTTGTGCGGTTACTTCAAAAGTCACACCATCTGGCGCCGTATAAACAATTGGGTGCGAATAACCAAGTGCCAACTTGAGTTTGTTCGGCCCTTGCGCCTCGGCACGGTAACCTACGCCTTGAATATCGAGCGCCTTGCTGTAGCCGTCGGTTACACCAATAATCATGTTCGACAAAAGTGTGCGAGCAAGTCCATGGCGCGAGCGAGAGTCACGTTCGTCGTTGGCGCGCTCGACAAACAAGTTGTTTTCTTCGCGACGCGCAGAAACACCAGCCGGAAGTTCGCGCTTCAAGGTGCCCTTTGGCCCTTTGACGGTCACTGCTGCGCCAGCGATCGTTACTTCGACCCCTGCTGGCACTGCGAGTGCTGATTTTCCTATGCGTGACATTTTGTTTCTCCGTTCGACTTTCGAATTACCACACGAAACACATGACTTCGCCACCAACGTTGCGCTTGCGCGCTTCGCGGTCGGTCATGAGTCCGTGACTTGTTGACAAAACTGCGACGCCAAGACCACCAAGCACGCGAGGCACTTCGGTTGCCGCGCGATAAACGCGCAAGCCTGGTGTCGAAATTCGCTTGATGCCCGAAATCGTGCGCTGACGATCAGAGCCATATTTCATGATGATCTTCAAAGCTTTGCCCGAACCGTTTGGATCTTGTACAACCGCATAATCGGCGATGAAGCCTTCACGCTTGAGAACCTCGGCGAGGGCAGACTTTTGTTTTGACGCAGGCATCAAGACTTCATTGCGCAACGCAACGTTGCCGTTGCGAATGCGAGTGAGCATGTCGGCGATTGGGTCAGTCATCATGAGGGTTTACCAACTTGCCTTTGTGATCCCAGGAATCTCGCCCGCGTGCGCAAGC
>RFTA01000230.1 GCA_009923685.1 Actinomycetota bacterium | reverse complement strand
GGCAGGTGTTGCCGTCGGTTGGGTGATCGCGGGCACCTCGAGTGCGAGTTGACGACAAAAATTTGTCGCCGTTCGTGGCGTCTCGGCACACGCGCTTGCGAACAGGGTCAAGGCGACTATTGGTACGGCCGCAACGAGTGCCGTGCGAGTTTTGAGGCGCACACATTGGCCGAACAAATTAGCGTTGGCGATTTTTAAAAAAGTCATTGCGCTTAAGTATCTCAGGTTGGTTAATCAGTTTGGCGTCATCTCGGCAGGCTGCTTGGCCTGTCGTGTTTGTCACGATTGTCGTGATTTTTGCGACCGTTTGAAATCAAAAACTTCAAAAAGGAAGTAGCAGTGTTTGCATCTGTGCGATCAGCCACTTTGTTGGGTGTGCGTGGTTCACGTGTCGATGTTGAGGTGCATGCTGGCATCGGTTTGCCCGGTTTTACGGTTGTCGGTCAACCCGATGAAGTTTGCCGTGAGAGTCGCGACCGGGTGCGAGCCGCGTTGATGTCGTCGGGTTTCGTGTGGCCGACGCGACGAGTGACCGTGAACTTGGCGCCCACGGGTGACCGCAAGTCGGGGGCGTGTCTAGATTTGGCGATCGCTATCGGACTTTTGGCGTCGCAAGAGATTGTCAGCGTTGAAGCATTGGGCGAATTTGCTTTTGTCGCCGAGTTAGGTCTTGACGGTTCGTTGCGACCGCTACGCGGGGCGACACCTCTTGTGTTGGCGCTGACTGATCGCAAAACAATCGTTGCACCCGGCAACTTTGCCGAAGCGCGTGCGGCGACACAAAGCGAAGTTTTTTGTGCACAAAATTTGTTTGATGTAGTCGAATGTTTGGCTGGTCGCGACGTATGGCATAACGAAGATCACGATAAAAAATCGACATCAAATAGTTCATTGAGGTGTGATAATCGTCGTCGTGAGGCGACATCGGTTTCGACCAACAAGCAAATTGATGAAGTCGATCTGGCTGATGTGCAGGGTCAGCCAGTTGCGCGGCAGGCACTCGAAATTGCCGCGGCTGGTGCACACCATCTATTGCTTGTCGGCCCGCCTGGGGCCGGCAAAACGATGCTGGCCGAGCGCCTCGTAGGTCTTTTGCCACCGCTAACAAATGATGAAGCAATTGCGACAACGATGATTCACTCGTCGGTGCATCTTGAATCGCCCAACGCCG